>JAGIAU010000009.1 GCA_017744755.1 Microbacteriaceae bacterium | reverse complement strand
GAGAAGAACAGGGCGCTCGCGGAGTCGCTGTGAGCGCGACGCTGAGCGCACGCCCGCGCGAGTCGGCCGGGGCGGACCGGGTCGCGCTCCCGGTGCGCTACCCGGATGTCGACTCGCCCGCGGTGATGGGCCGCCGCGCATGGTGGCTGCTCGGCATGAACCTCGTCATCCCCGGCTCCGCGCAGGTGCTCGCCGGCTCCCGCCGCCTCGGCCGCTTCGGCCTCGGCGCGACGGTCATCGGCTGGGTGCTCGTCGTCGTCGCGGTGGTCATGGTGATCACGATGGGGACGACGGGGTTCCTCGGCTTCGCGACCCAGCCGTGGGCGCTCGTCCTGCTCCAGATCCTCATCGCGTTCTATGCGGTGCTCTGGATCGTGCTGACGCTCGACACCCTGCGTCTGACCCGGCTCGTCCGCCTCGACGCCGCGGCCCGCGCCGGCGTCGGCATCGCGACCGCGGCGATGCTCGTGCTGGTGGGCGGGGGCGGGGCCTATGCCTTCATGGCGGCCGGCTCCACGAACGCGACGCTCGACTCGATTCTCGCGGGCGGTCCGGCTGTGCCGCCGGACGCCGACGGGTACTACAACATCCTGCTCATCGGCGCGGACTCCGGCGCCGACCGCGACGGCCTCCGCCCCGACTCGACCGCCGTGCTGAGCATCGACGCGACGACGGGGCAGGCGATGACGTTCGGCCTGCCTCGGGACCTCTTCGGCATGCCCTTCGCCTCGCGCGGGACGGACGACGACCCCGACGGCGCCGTCGTCGACACCATGCACGAGCTGTACCCCGACGGCTACGACGGCCACCTCAACTCGGTCTACACCGAGGTCGAGATCGACCACCCGGACTTCTACCCCGGCTCCGCGCCCGACTCGAGCCCGGGCATCGAGGCGACGAAGGACGCGGTCGCGGGCGCCCTCGGCATCACGGTGCAGTACTACGTGCTCATCGACATGGGCGGCTTCGAGCAGCTCATCGACGCGCTCGGCGGCGTCACGATCAACGTGCAGGAGCGGCTGCCGGCGAACGGCGACTGGGACGACGCCGGCAACGTCGTCGTCGAGCCGGACTTCTGGATCGAGCCCGGCGTCCAGACGATGAACGGTCACACGGCGCTCTGGTACGCGCGCAGCCGCTACACGACCTCCGACTACGACCGCATGGTCCGCCAGCGCGAGGTGCAGGAGGCGATCATCCGGCAGTTCGACCCGGCGACCGTGTTCTCCCGGTTCACCGACGTGATGGCGGCGGGCGCGGCGACGGTGCGGACGGACATCCCGCGCGACATGTTCGCGACGTTCCTCGACCTCGCGATGAAGGCGCGCGACCTCGATCTGGAGAAGATCGAGTTCACGCCGCCGACCGTCGATCCCGAGCAGCCGGACTACGCGTACATCCAGTCGCTCGTCACGCAGTCGCGCGTGCGGCCGACGCCCGAGCCGGAGGACTGAGCGCGGAGGACTGAGCCGGATCCGGCGAGCCGCTGTCCGGCCCGCCGACGCTCTACGCTGGTCGGATGCCCGACTTCGACGGACTCCGGATCGCCGCGATCGTCCCCTGCTACAACGAGGAAGTCGCGATCGCCGAGGTCGTCGAGTCGTTGCGCGCGGCGATCCCGTCGATGGACGTCTACGTCTATGACAACAACTCGAAGGACGCCACGGCGGACCGCGCTCGTGCGGCCGGTGCGATCGTCCGCTTCGAGGGCCGGCAGGGCAAGGGGAACGTCATCCGGCGCGCCTTCGCCGACGTCGACGCCGATGTCTACGTGCTCATCGACGGGGACGCGACCTACGACGCGGCGGCGCTCCCGGAGATGGTGAACGCGCTCCTCGACGGTCCCCTCGACCATGTGCTCGGCGTCCGCCGCGAGGTCGAGGGCAGCGCCTACCGGCCCGGTCACGCGCTCGGGAACAAGATGTTCAACCGACTCGTCTCGGGGCTCTTCGGCGAGCCGGTGACGGACATGCTGAGCGGCTTCCGCGTGTTCTCCCGCCGCTTCATCAAGTCCTTCGTGGCCGAGTCCTCGGGGTTCGAGACGGAGACCGAGCTGACGATCCACGCGATGAACCTCCGCGTCCCGCAGGTGGAGGTCCCGGTCGGGTTCCGCGACCGGCCGGCCGGCTCGGAGAGCAAGCTGCGGACGTACCACGACGGCTTCCGCATCCTCGGGCTCATCGCGACGCTCATCCGGATCGAGCGCCCCCGCGTGTTCTTCCTCATCTGGACGTTCCTCTTCGCCATCGTCGGCGTGGCGATCGGCATCCCGGTCATCGTCGAGTTCGCGCAGACGGGGCTCGTGTCGAAGCTGCCGTCCGCCGTGCTCGCGGTCGGCTTCGTCCTGCTCGCGGCGCTCGCCCTCGTGCTCGGCTTCATCATGACGGCGCTGAAGCGCTCCAGGGACGAGCTGAAGCGGCTCACGTACCTGAGCTATCCGCCGACGATCCGCTCCGCTCGCGCACGATGAGCCGTGTGCGGATCGTCGGCGTCGTCGGCGCGGTCATCGGGGCGTTCGCGGCGGTCGGCGCGCTCACGGGCGAGGCGGGGCCGACCCCGCTCGATCCGAACGGGCTCGGCCGCTCGGTCCTCGCGATCGCGGCGTTCCTCGGCATCGCCCTCCTCGGCGTCCGGGTCGTCCGGACGGCGACGCGGCGGGACTGGGCCTGGGGGCTGGGCGTCGGGATCGCGTTCGCGACGCTCTGGGTGATCGGCGCCTCGCTCGAGACGACCGACTCGCTCGCCTACCTCCGGCCGGACTCGGGCGTCGCGGGATCGGTCGTCGTGCTCTGGCTGGGTGTCGGATGGGTCGCGGCGGCCGGGACGGCCGGCGTGCTGTCGGCGTTCCGCGGCGCGGCGACGACACGCCGCCCGGTCGCGGTCCGTCGGCTCTCGGGCCGGTCGCGCTTCCTCGTGCTGCTGGGCGTGCTGCTCGTGCCGCGGATCGTCTACCTCGCGCTCTTCTGGCCGGGCACCGTCGCGTTCGACTCGTTCCACGCGTACCAGGAGTGGCGCGGGCTCGAGCCGTGGGGCGCGTGGGAGCCGGTCGGACATTCGATCCTGGTCGGGATCATGCAGTGGTTCGGCCCGGCTGTCGGCCTCGGCGACGCGGGCGCGGTCGCCATCGGGGCGAGCCTGCAGGCGCTCTCGACGGCGGCGGTCGGGGCGTTCGCGCTCCTGCGCATGGCGTCCTGGGGGGTCGACCGCCGGATCTGGTGGGCCGCCGTCGTCTGGTTCGCCGCCTCGCCGGTGCTCGACAGCTACGGCATCCGCATCCTCAAGGACGTGCCGTTCGCCTCGGCGTTCACGCTGTTCGTCGTCGCGCTCGTCGAGATCCTCCTGACGGCGAAGGGCGCGAGCCGGCGCTGGCCGTGGGTGCTCCTCGCGGGCGCCGGGCTTGCGATGATCCTCGTGCGGAACAACGGCGTCTTCATCGTGCTCGGGACGCTCGCCCTGCTGCTCGTCGTCTCCCGCCGGCTGTGGAGGCGCTGGCTCGTGGTGCTGCTCGTCAGCGCGGCAGGGTACGGGCTCTACGTCGGCCCGCTCTACGCGGCGCTCGGCGTCCAGGCGACCGGTCCGACGGAGGCGTTCTCGATCCCCATCCAGCAGCTCGGACGGATCGCGCGGGACGCGGGGCCGTCGTTGACGGACGCGGATCGGGAGTTCTACGAGACGATCTTCGGCATGCCGGTCGAGGAGGTCGGCGAGACCTACAATCCCCGGATCTCGGATCCGCTGAAGACCGCCGTGAACCGAGCATGGGGCACCCGTTCCGCCGGCGACCTGTTCGCCGGGTGGGCGCGTCTCGCCCTGGCGCACCCTGCGGACGCGGTCGAGGCGACGCTCGCGAACACCTACGGCATCTGGTACGCCGGAGCCACGATGTGGTACGGCACGCTGCCCGCGGGCTCCGACGATCCGACGGGCTACTACCACGTGGTCATCGACGGGGTGCCCGCCTGGTCGAGCGGCTCCGGGCTGGTCGGATGGGCCAGGGAGCACGGTCTCGTGGCGGACGGCACCGCGTCGGTGCCGATCGTCGGGGCGCTGGGCACCTGTGCGTTCGTCTGCTGGGCGTGGACGATCAGCGCGATCGGCGCGGGCCGTGGGAGGCGCATCGCCCTCGCCGTGTTCGTGCCGGCCGGGATCCTCCTCGCGACGGCCCTCGCCGGTCCCGTCGTGGACGTGCGCTACGTGCTGCCGTTGTTCGCGGCGCTGCCGATCGCCCTCGCTGCGGCCACCGCGCCGCGCCGGGGCGAGGAGGCGGACGCCGGCTAGTCCCGGGCCGGTGCCGCGCCCTCAGCCGAGGGAGGCGTGGAGCGCCCAGACGGCCTCCGCGGAGGCCGTCCAGGAGAAGGCGCCCGCGCGCGCCGCCCCGGCCGCGCGCAGCCCGGTCCCGCGGTCCGGCTCGACGGCCTCCGCGAGGGCGAAGGCGAGGCGCGCGGGGTACGCCTCGGTGGGGGCCAGCGGCACGGCGATGCCCGCGCCGCCCGCGACCTCGACGAGGGCGGGGACGTCGGAGTGCACGACGGGCGTGCCGAGCCGCATGGCCTCGATGACGGGCAGGCCGAAGCCCTCCGCGCGACTCGGCATGCAGAACGCGCTCGCGCGCGCATAGGCGACCGCCAGGTCGGCGTCGTCGATGCGGCCCAGGATCCGCAGCCGCTCGGCAGGAAGCCCCGCTTCGGCGGCGAACGCGGCGAGGTCCACGTCCCCCCAGCCCGGCGGGCCGGCGACGACGAGCGGCAGCGGCGGCGCGGCGGGATGCGCCATCGCGGCGATGAGGGCGTCGAGGCCCTTGCGGGGCTCGAGGGTGCCGACGGCGAGCACATAGGCGGGGGGCAGGCCGAGCCGGGCGGCGCGCTCCTCGGCGTCGGCCGGCCCGCCGAGGGCGAGCGCGGAGGACGGCGCCCCGCCGATGACGCGGACGCGCTCGCCGAGCCGGAGGAAGCGCCCGAGCTCGTCCGCGACGGCCTGCGTCGGGACGACGACCGCATCCGCCCAGCGCTCGGCGCGCTCGCCCATCGCCCGGTGCCACTGCGCTCCGAATCGGGTCAGCGTCTCGGGATGGGTCCATGGCACGGCGTCGTGGATCGTGACGACGGTCGTGCCGCCGCGGCGGCGCGTGAGCGGCGTGAACTGGCTGGTGCCGTGCGTCGCCGCGCCGCGCGGCAGCGCGGCGAGCGAGACGGAGCCGAACTGCCAGGCGAGCGTCAGCGCGCGCCGCGAATGCGGGAGCACGTCGACGTCGGCGAGCCCGGGAACGGCGGCGCGCACCCGGGCGACGCCGGCGGCGTCGGTCCTCGACACCACGCCGACGACGCCGCGGCCCGCGGGCGCCGTGCCGACGAGCGCGTTCGTCAGCTCCGTCGCATAGCGGCCGATGCCGCCGGGAATCGGGCTGAGGAGCTGGTCGACGATGACGCGGAGGCCGGTCACGGGCGGCTCACCAGATCCCGAGGCGGATGAGGGCGCCGATCACGAAGCGATCGCGCGGCCGGCGGCGGAGCTGCCCGGCGAGGCCGGCGAGGCGCCAGCGGTCGCGGAGGCCGGTGGAGCGCAGCAGCGGCAGGACCCGCTCGAGCTCGACGCGGATCGCCGCGGCAGGCCCGGGTCCGGCCGCGGCGGCGACCGCGATGCCCGTCACGGCGTGGATGACCGCCTGCTGCCGGTGCCAGTGGGAGCGGATCATGGCGAGGCGCGTCCTCGCCCCCGCGGCGCCCTGGTTCGCGCCGAGGACGTTCGAGGCGTGCTGCCGGTAGCGCACGAGCGGCTCGCCCCCGATGTGCCAGCCCCAGCCGCGTGCGCGGCCGACGGCGTACAGCAGCGAGTCGTGGAACTCCGCCGTCCGCGCCTCCGGCACGTCGCGCAGCACGCCCCTGGCGAGCTCGACGAAGCGGCGCGTCATGAGGAACGTGCACCCGGGCCCGGGGCTCTCCGTCAGCCAGTCGAGGCGGCGCTGCGGGTAGTCCTTCCGCACGAGGTGCTCGCGGCCGTCCTCGTGGAAGGCCATGACGCTCCCGGACACCGCGTCGGCGCCCGTCGAGGCGAGGAGTCCGGCCTGCGTCGCGAGCTTGTGATCGAGCCAGACGTCGTCCTGGTCGGCGAAGGCGACGAGCTCGTCGTCGGCGATCGCGGCGTCGCGCAGCAGCCGGTAGAAGTTCGCGGCGGAGCCGCCCGACGGGGGCACCGCGGGCAGCAGCTCGACGCGCGGGTCCGCGGCGGCCCGGGCGGCGAGCAGCTCGGCGGTGCCGTCGGAGGAGCCGTCGTCGCTCACGAGGATGCGGACCGCGACGCCGGTCTGGCGCAGGATCGAGTCGAGCTGCTCGTCGAGATAGGCGGCGCCGTCGTAGGTCGCGAGCAGGACGGCGATGCGAGGGACCTCGCTCATCGGGCGAGCACCTCCCGCCAGACCGCGAGCGTCGCCGCGGCGGTGGCCTCCCAGGTGAAGCCGGCCGCGCGCTCGATCCCGCGGCGGCCGAGCTCGGCGCGCTCCTCCGGGGAGGCGATGAGCGCGGTCATCGCGACCGCGAGGCGCTCGACGTCCGGCTCGGCGTAGGCGACCGCATCGCCGCCGACCTCGGGGAGGGAGAGCCGCCGGGTCGTGAGCACCGCCGCGCCGCACGCCATCGCCTCGACGACGGGGAGGCCGAAGCCCTCGCCGAGACTCGGATAGGCGACGAGCTCGGCGCCGCCGAGGTAGGCGGGCAGGTCCTCCAGGGCCACGTAGCCGAGGCGCAGCGCGCGCCCCGGGGCCGGCACGGCGGCGAGGTGCGGCGCGAGGTCGACGTCCCAGCCGTCCTGGCCGGCGATCGCGAGGACGGGCAGCTCCTCGGCCGTCCCGGTCCATGCGGCCGAGATCCGCGCGTAGGCGTCGACGAGCGCGGGCACGTTCTTCCTCGGCTCGATCGTGCCGAGGAACGCGATCCACGGGCGGTCGAGGCCGAGCCGCTCGCGCACCCGTTCGACATCCGCCGCGGCGGGCGGGCGGAACCGCGCATGATCGGCGGCGAGGTGCACGACGCGGTAGTCGCGCCCGGGGATGGGCTTGAGGAAGCGGTCGAGCTCGCGGGCCGTCGCCGAGCTCGAGGTGACGACCTGGTCGGCGAGGCGACGCGACAGCCGCATCCAGGCGGGGAAGAAGCGGCGCTTCACGCGCGTGTGCAGGTGGGGGTCGCTGAAGAACGTGGCGTCCCAGAACGCGACCACGCGGCGCCGACGGGTGAGGACCGGCACGGTGTAATGCGGCGAGTGGATGAGCCGGGCGCCGGCTCGCCTGGCAAGACGCGGCAGGCCGAACTGCTCCCAGAGCATCCTCCGGAAGGTGCGCTCGATGCCGGCGACGGCATGGACCTCGGCCCCGAGCGCGCGGAAGTGCTCGGCGTCGCGCGCCTGGCAGGCGACCGCGACGGGCGTCCCCCCCGCCGCGACGAAGCGGACGATCTCGTCGACGTAGCGGCCGACGCCGCCGCGCGCGGCCGGGATCGCGGTCGCGTCGACGAGCACCTCGGGCATCCCTCAAGGCTACCGAGGGGGCGACGGGAGGCGCTGTGCGGCGCGTGAGACACTGGACGACGTGTCAGAGGCGACGAACGAGGCCGCGGGCGGGAGGACCGCCGGCGAGGACTACGCGCAGCGGCTCACCCGCCTCGGCGACGCGAGGTGGAAGCGGGTCCTGAACGTCCAGGCGCCGTATCACGCCGACCTCCGCAAGCAGGACCTCGGCGCGACGCTCGACATCGGCTGCGGCATCGGGCGGCTGCTCGCCGTCCTGCCGGAGGGCTCCGTCGGCGTCGACCACAACCCGCACTCCATCGCGATCGCCCGCTCGCGCGGCCTCGACGCGTACACCTCCGAGGCGTTCCTCGCCGATCCGGAGGTCGCGCGTCCCGGTCGCTTCGACTCGTTCCTCGCCGCCCATCTCGTCGAGCACCTCGAGTACCCGGTGGCGCTCGAGATCATGCGCGGCTACCTGCCGTTCCTGAAGCCGGGCGGCCGCATCCTCTTCATCACGCCGCAGGAGCGCGGCTTCGCCTCCGACGCGACGCACATCACGTTCACGGACTGGGACGCGCTGCGCCGGCTCTGCGCCGACCTCGGTCTCGCGGTCGAGCGGCAGTGGTCGATCCCGTTCCCGCGCTGGGTCGGGAAGGTCTTCACGCACAACGAGTTCCGGCTCATCGCGCGGAAGCCCGCGTAGCCGCGGATCAGCGGGGCAGCGCTCCGGCCTCGAAGGCGGCGGCGAGGGCCTCCTGCCACGGCCGCATCGGCGCGAGGCCGATCCGCACCCAGGCGTCGTGGCCGAGGACCGAGTAGGCGGGTCGCGGCGCCGGGCGGACGAACGCGCCGGAGTCGGTCGGCAGCACCCGCTCCGGGTCCAGCCCCGCGAGGCGGAACGTCTCCCGTGCGAAGCCGTGCCAGCTCACCGCACCGGAGTTCGTCCCGTGGTAGATCCCAGCGGGCACGCCCGCCTCGATGAGCCGGACGAGCTGCTCGGCGAGGTCGCCCGTCCACGTCGGCTGTCCGATCTGGTCGGTGACGACGCTCACCGTCTCGCGCTCGGCGGCGAGCCGCAGCATGGTGCGCGGGAAGCTCGGGCCGTGCTCGCCGTAGAGCCAGGCGGTGCGGACGATGGCGGTCGCGCCGGGGTTGCCCGCGATGGCGCGCTCCTCGCCCGCCGCCTTGGAGCGGCCGTAGGCCGAGACCGGGTGCCGCGGGGCGTCCTCGGCGATCGGGCTCGTCGCCGTCCCGTCGAAGACGTAGTCGGTGCTCACGTGGATGAGGCGGGCGCCCGTCGCGGCCGCCGCGGCGGCGAGGCTCGCCGGGCCGTCGGCGTTCACCGCGAACGCCTCCGCCTCCATCGTCTCGGCGTCGTCGACGCGGTTCCAGGCGGTGCAGTTGACGATCACGTCGAAGCCGGCGAGGGCCTCGCGCGCGGCGTCCACATCGGAGACGTCGAAGTCGGCGCGGGTGAAGCCCTTCGACTCGCCCCTTCGACTCGGCTGCGCCTCGCTCAGGGAGCCGGGCTCGCTCCGGGAGCCAGGGGCGGCGAGGGCGGCGAGGAGGTCGCTGCCGAGCATGCCGGCGGCCCCGACGACGGCGACGCGGCTCACTGGCCCTGCGCCTTGTACTTCGCCTCGGTCGCGTCCTTCGCCGGCGCCCACCAGGACTCGTGCTCGCGGTACCAGTCGATCGTCGCGGCGAGGCCGGCCTCGAAGTCGGCGTAGCGCGGCGTCCAGCCGAGCTCGGTGCGCAGCTTCGCGGAGTCGATCGCGTAGCGCAGGTCGTGCCCGGGGCGGTCGTTCACGTGGTCGAAGGCGTCCTCCGGCTGCCCGGTGAGGCGGAGGATCGCGCGGACGACCTCGAGGTTGTTCCGCTCGCCGTCGGCGCCGATGAGGTACGTCTCGCCGATGCGGCCGCGCTCGAGGATGGTGAGGACGGCGCTGGAGTGGTCGTTCGCGTGGATCCAGTCGCGGACGTTCTCGCCGGTGCCGTAGAGCTTGGGGCGCTCCCCGCGCAGCACGTTCGTGATCTGGCGCGGGATGAACTTCTCGACGTGCTGGTACGGGCCGTAGTTGTTCGAGCAGTTCGAGATCGTCGCCTGCAAGCCGAAGGAGCGCACCCAGGCGCGGACGAGGAGGTCCGAGCCGGCCTTGGTGGAGGAGTAGGGCGAGGACGGGTTGTACGGGGTCCGCTCCGTGAAGCGGGCCGGGTCGTCGAGCTCGAGGTCGCCGTAGACCTCGTCCGTCGAGATGTGGTGGAAGCGCGTGCCGTGGCGCCGCGCGGCCTCGATGAGCGTGTACGTCCCGACGATGTTCGTGTCGAGGAACGGGCGCGGGTCCTGCAGCGAGTTGTCGTTGTGGCTCTCCGCCGCGTAGTGCACGACCGCGTCGTGGCCGGCCACGAGGCCGTCGACGAGCTCGGCGTCCGCGATGTCGCCCTTGACGAAGGCGTACCGGTCCGCCGGCAGCCCCTCGAGGCTCGCGAGGTTGCCCGCGTACGTCAGCTTGTCGAGCACGGTGACCGTGTGGCCGGTCTCCGCCATCAGATGGTGGACGAAGTTCGAGCCGATGAAGCCGGCGCCGCCGGTGACGAGGATCCGCACCCGTCGAGCGTACCGGCGGCCCCCGTGGGCCATGTGGAGCAGCCTGGGAGGAGCACCGGGATCATGGTTCGGAGCCGTCGGCGAGCGGCCGATCAGTTGAACAGATGGTCGCTGCGGCGTTGTCCGATCTGATCCGTGACTTGAATCTTGATGATCCGGTCGCGGACCCGGACGGCGAGTTCGTCGTGCACCGACTGGTAGGCCGAGGGACGATGGGGATTGCCCGAACGCTCATCCGCGTATCGCGCGGTCGACATGGCGAAGAGCAGCCCCGTCGCGACGTGATCGGCGAGCTGCAGGCCTGCGTGATTGTCGGATGAGGCGAACAGCGGCACCTCGCGGATGTGAGGGTAGGGGTCGCCGGCAGCCTTCCACTTCTGGGTGAAGACCGAATGCGCGACCTGCGTGTTCAGTCGCGACTCTCGAGAATCGGCAATGAGGATGCCGCTCTCGCCGCGGATGGCCAGATGACGTTCGAAGGCTGCTGCGAAGTCCTGCAGGGTGTAGCCGTAGCGCTTGCGAACGTCGAGCGACCGGCCCACGGCCTTCACCCAGATTCGTGCGAGCAGATGCACATCGAACTCCTCGAGCAGGTGCACTACCTCCCGCAGGAACCGAATGGCCTGGCGGCGCAGGTTTCGACTTGGGCTCCGCAGGAGTCCGAGCAGCTGCGTCCCCTTGACCTCGATGAGCATCTGGTCCAGCGAGCGCGCGTTCGCCATCCTGGTCCCGAAGTGGCGCACCTTCAGGCCTACGAACGCGCGAGTCAGAGCTGGAATGACATCGGCGTCGACGATGACGCCGGCTATCACCATGACCGGCGTGGCCGACGGGCTCTGATCCGGCGGCTCGCCGCCACCCGACTCATCGATGTAGCAGATCTGCACCCTGCAAACACTAGGGCCGCCCGGAGGCGGCCCTAGGAATTGGTGTTCGGTACTACCTATGCACCGGAAACGAGGCCGAGGCCTCGGAAAAGGACACTAGCATCTCGGCCTGAATGCGACCAGGCACCGAGGGCACGGAACGTGCGCTACGAAGCCTTGATCACGTTCATGGGCCCTCACCGGAAGTCACCGTCTCGCGAGAACCCTACGTGCTGACGGCTGGCCGCCGACAGCCCCCGATAGACTCTCCGCCGTGCAGGTACGAGAGCTCGCCGTGCTGGGGGCGTACGAGTTCACGCCGGTGATCCACGGCGACGCGCGGGGGGCGTTCCTCGAGTCGTACCGGGTCGAGCCGCTCGTCGAGGCCATCGGTCGCGAGGTCGCCTGGCGGCAGACGAACGTCTCCGTCTCGGCCCGCGGCGTCGTCCGCGGCATCCACTACTCGATCAAGCAGCCCGGGCAGGCGAAGTACGTGACCGTCGCGGCCGGCTCCGCGATCGACTACGTCGTCGACCTGCGGCCCGGCTCGCCCACCTATCTGCGGGTCGACCGGGTGCGGCTCGACGCGGAGACCCGCCGGAGCGTGTTCATCCCCGCCGGCGTCGGCCACGCCTTCGCCTCCCTCGAGGACGGCACGACGCTGCACTACCTCTGCACGGAGGTCTACGACCCCGAGACGGAGAAGGCGGTCAGCATCGACGACGTGCAGATCGCGCTCGACCTGCCGTTCCCGCGCGCCGAGGCGGAGCTGTCGGCCCGCGACGCCGCCGCGCCGACGCTCGCGGAGGCGGTCGCGGCGGGCCACCTGCGGCCCTACCAGGAACGGACCCCGGTATGAAGGGCATCATCCTCGCCGGCGGCTCGGGCACGCGCCTGCATCCGATCACGCGCGGCATCTCGAAGCAGCTGATGCCCGTCTACGACAAGCCGATGGTCTACTACCCGCTCGCGACGCTCATGGAGGCAGGCATCCGCGAGGTGCTCGTCATCACGACGCCGCACGACCAGGAGGCGTTCCAGCGGCTCCTCGGAGACGGCTCGGAGCTCGGCATCTCGGTCGAGTACGCGGTGCAGCCGCGGCCGGAGGGGCTCGCGCAGGCGTTCCTCATCGGCGAGGAGTTCGTCGGCGGCGACTCCGTCGCCCTCGTCCTCGGCGACAACATCTTCCACGGCGCGGGCCTCGAGGGCATCGCGGGCTCCTTCGACGCGGACGGGGCCGGGGCGCTCATCTTCGCGTACCGTGTCGCCGATCCGACGGCATACGGCGTCGTCGAGTTCGACACGGACTTCCGCGCGGTGTCCATCGAGGAGAAGCCCGTCGCCCCGAAGAGCCGCTACGCCGTCCCCGGCCTCTACTTCTATGACAATGACGTCGTCCAGATCGCGAAGGGCGTCCGGCCCTCCGCGCGCGGCGAGATCGAGATCACGGCGGTGAACGACGCCTACCTGCAGCGCGGCACGCTCCGCGTGCACGTCCTCGACCGCGGCACGGCCTGGCTCGACACGGGCACCTTCGAGTCGATGATGCAGGCTTCCGAGTACGTCCGCGTCATCGAGGCGCGCCAGGGCATCAAGATCGGCTGCATCGAGGAGCTCGCCTGGCGCTCCGGCTGGATCGACGACGACCGCCTCCGCGCGCTCGGCGAGGCCCAGCGCAAGTCCGGCTACGGCGAGTACCTCCTGCACCTGCTCGGCTGAGGGGCGCGGGCGGCGGCCGCCGGCTCGGTTCGCCCGCCACGACAGGATTCGGGCACTGGGACAGGAGAACGCACCTGCGCGCGTCCTGCTGCCGCGCCCGCGTCCTGTCCCGGTGCGCGCTACTCCGACGCGCCCCGCGGCGCGGCCCGCAGGGCGCGCACGCTGAGCACGCCGAACGCCACCGCGGCGACGCCCGCGCCGACGAGCAGCGGCAGTCCGACCCGGATCGCGGGCGCGGCGGGGATGAGGAACGCGAGCAGCCCGAGTGCGAGCGACGGCAGCCAGACGGCGACGAGGCGGGTGTGCCGGCCGACGGCGAGGCTCGCGTCGGAGAGCACGAGCGCGAGGAGGAAGCAGGCGGCGCCGGCCGCCAGGATCGTCTCGGCCGTGCGGCCGAGCACGAGGTCCGGTCCGAACAGCAGCCCGACGAACCAGTCGCCGAAGAACGCCGCTCCGAGGACCGTCAGCCCGCCGAGGACGAGCGCGGCGATCACGGCCAAGGCGACCAGGCGGACGGCGCCCGTGCCGTGCTCGTGCGCGCGGGCGACGCGCGGCAGGTAGATCGCCTGCACGGCGTAGTAGAGGAAGACGGGGATGCGCGCGAGCGTGAACACCGCCATCGCCTTGCCGGCGAGCGTCGGGTCGTCGGGCGCCGCGACGGCGGACAGCAGGACCGGGCTCGCGAGCATCGCCTGGATCGCGAAGGCCGCAACGACGACGCGCAGCGTCGCCCCGGAGAACGCGCCGAAGCGGACGGCGGGCAGCTCCATCCGCCGGACCGCGCGCAGCTCCCCGACGGCGGGCGCGAGCGACAGCAGGTAGGCGAGGACCGCGGCGAACGCGAACCAGATCATCGGCGCGCCGAGGAGCAGCAGGAGGAGCGGCAACCCGATGCGCAGCACGCCGTCGGTCAGCACGATCCACGCGTAGACGACCGGCCGGTGCCGCCCCGACACGACGGCGCGGACGGGGAACATGACCATGAAGACGAGCGCGGCGAGCGCCGTCGGCAGCGGGAGCGGCCAGGGCAGCCAGCCGCCGCCGGGAGCGTTCTGCCCGTCGGCGCCGCTGCCGGTCGCGAGCACGCTCGCCGCGATCGCGATGAGCGCGATGACGGCCGCCCCGGCGGCGTACCGCCACACCGTCCGCAGCAGCCGGGGCCGTCCCGCGACGTCCGGCTGCGGGGCGATGCGCCGCGCCGTCTCCTGCTCGATCGGCTGGAACCAGCCGAGCGCGAGCAGCAGCACGAACGACCAGAACGTCGAGAACGCGCCGAACTCCGCCGCCGGCACGCCGCGCGCGACGACGATGAGCATGACGTAGCCGCCGAGGCCGGAGACGAGCGCCGCGAGTCCGACCCATGCGGCGGTGCCGGCCGCCCGACGGCGCGTCACGCGTGCGCCCGGCTCGAGCCGCCCGCCTGGACGTGCGCGAGCACGTCGCCGGCGACGGAGGCGACGCCCTCGGCGAGACCGCGACGGCCCCGCCGGTCCAGCTCGGGCCACACGACCGAGCGCAGCCGCAGGTCGAGCGGCTGGCGGGCGCTGAGCGGCGAGGCGCCGAGCACGGCGCGCGGCCGCCCGTGCGTGACGCGGCGCATCGTCGCGAGGAGCGTCGAGATCGTCGTGGGCAGGCCGCTCGCGACGATCTTCGTCGTCACGCCGCCGCGCTCCCGCGCGAGCTCGAGGGCGTCGAGCACCGTCTCGGCCGCGTCGTCGACGTGGACGTAGTCGCGCAGGGTGTCGAGGGGCACGTAGAGGTGCGCAGTGCGCGAGGTGAAGCGCGCGAGGCTCAGATGCGAGATGAGGCCCTGCGGCTTCGAGAGGTCCTGGCCGGGACCGTAGAGGTTCGCGATCCGGCCGATGACGGCGGGCGCGCCGAGGTCCGCCGCGGTGGCGGCGGCGAGGTCCTCGAGCGCGAGCTTGAGCCGGCCGTACGGCGCGAGCGGCGCCGGCTCGGTCTCCTCCGTGAACGGCGGGCTGCTGCTGCCCGCGTACACTCCGCCCGCCGAGGAGGCGAGGAAGAGCGCGCCGTCCGGCTGCCCGCGCAGCTCGCCGGCGATGGTGGAGAACGCGATGCGGCTGCGTTCCAGCTCGCGCTCCGCGTCCGCCTCGGAGGAGGCGGGCACGCTGCGGCCGGCCGTCCACACGATCGCCCAGCCGCCGGCGCCGGCCGAGGCGAGGAGCCGCGCAGCGCGTTCCCGGACCGCCGACTCGAACTCCTCGTCCGGCGCCGACCACGGGAGCGGCTGCGCGCGGAGCTCGTCCCAGCCCGCCCGGCGGCCGATGGCCCGCCGGACGGCCGAGCCGAGCAGGCCCGAGCCGCCGACGACCCAGGCGGTCGTCACGAGGAGGGGGTGCGGGGCGCCCGCCCGAGCGGGCCGTCCGCAGGGTCGGGGACGATGAGGTAGGGCGGCTTGCCGAGCGACATGTTGACGGCGATGCCGAGGTACTCGGCGATCGTGCCGAGGGAGAACAGGATCGCGCCCACGGAGATGAGGATGACGACGATCGTCGAGGCCCAGCCAGGTGCGCCGGTGTCGATGCCGGTGAGGCGGGCGATGACGATCCAGATCGTCCACAGCAGGCCGATGACGGCGAAGCCGACGCCGAGCGCCGTCACGAAGCGCAGGCCGCGCGTGCCGCTCGTCAGCACCATCCGCCAGAAGTGCGCGAGGAGCGAGCGCGTCGTGTAGCCGCTGCGGCGCTCGCCCTCGTCGCGGAGCGTCACGGGGGAGGTGGCCGGCGCCGGGACGACCCAGGACAGCGCGATGTCGAGGTAGACGCCGGAGCCCGCGTAGGCGGCGACGCCGCGGCCGACGGAGCCGAGGATGAGGCGGAAGCTCTGGAACTCGGAGGCGTGCGGGTTCCCGAGGAAGGCGGTGATGAACTTCTTGGCGCCACGGGAGGTCGCGTTCCGGAAGGCGCCGTGCGAGGGCGTGTTCAGCGGCTTCGCGTAGACGAGCGGCTTCTGCTCGCGCATCGCCGTGTCGAGCATGCCGGCGATGTCGGCCGGGTCGTGCTGGCCGTCCTCGTCGAGCGTGACGATCCAGTCGCCGCCCGTCGACGCCATGCCGGCGAGCGTCGCGGCGTGCTGGCCGAAGTTGCGGCTCAGCCACACCGGCCGGACCTCCGGGTGCTCCGCGGCCAGCTCCCGCATGACGCGCGGCGAGCCGTCCGGCCCGCCGTCGTGCACGAGCAGGATCTCGGCGACGCGGAACGCATGGCCGTCGGCCGTCAGCCGCTCCCGCTCGTATGCCACGAGCTCCTCGACGACCGCGCGCAACGTCGCCTCGCCCCGGTACACCGGGACGACGACGGAGAGGGTGTGCACGTCCCGCTCCTTCGGCTCCACGGTGATCGAGCCTAGCCCAGGGCCGATGGGCGGGCCGGGATCACCGGGTCTCCGTCACCGCGGCATCCGACACGGCGGCGTCGAGCACGGTCCAGTGCAGGGTGACCTCGCCGGGGGCGGTGAGCGCGATCGAGGCGTGGTGCACGCCGGCGGGGACGGTGACGGTCCAGCGGCCCGAAGCGCTCCCGGAAGCGCCTGCCTCCGCGAGGAGCACCGTGCCGTCGTCGAGGGTCACGGTGACCTCGCCGTCGACGCCGCCGAGCTCGATGGCGAGGTCGATCGCCACGGGCACGCCGCGGGCGTTGATGAGGTCGAAGCCGAGGACGTCGCCGCCCGGCGCGATGCCGACCGCGCGGCCGGTGGCGTCCCAGCCGACGTTGAACGCCTTCGAGGCGTCGAGCGTGACGGGGGAGAGGATCGCCTCGGCCATCCCCTCGGCGGCGAGCGCGGGGTGCGTGCTGCCGAGGTCCGCGGCCGTGTCGGCGAGCGACCAGAACGCGTAGCGCCCGTCCTCGCTCGCGAACGGGGCGCCGAGCGCCGTCGTGAGCCCCGGCTCGAGGTCCTGCTGTGCAGCGGGCACCGCGCGGCGGTCGAGCAGGATGCCGGAGGCGCCGGCCGCCGCGGCGATGGCCGGGACGTCGGTCGAGGGGTAGGCCTGCAGCACCGAGGTCCAGTCGGCGGACGGCCGCCCCTTGATGCCACCGCCCGTCCAGCCGACGCGCGTCGTGTGCAGATACGGGATGACGACCTCGCTGCCGAGCACGCCGGTCGGCCCCTGCGACTCCGGGAACGCGTTGTACGGCAGCTGCACGACCCAGTCGCCCGGCTCGAGCAGCTCCTCGATCGCCTGGAAGTACGCGGCATCCGCCCGCCACTGCGCGATCGCCGGCGCGTAGGAGGCGCCGAAGCCCGCCGGCGTCTGGTCCACGTAGCCGACGAGGAGCACGAGGACGGCGAACGCGCCCGCCCAGACGGCGCGCACGCGCCCCGGCCGCTTCGCGCGGGCACGGGCGCGCGCGGCGATGCGCTCCAGCCAGGCGTCGAGCAGCAGCGCGACCGCGGCGAGGCACAGCAGCGCGATGATGACCGACATCCGGTTCCAGCCGCGGATCGAGGCCGTGACGAAGGAGATGATCGTCGACATGCCGCCGACGGTCGCGAAGAGGAATGCGACGAGGACGAGGCCGCCGAGGGCGGAAAGCGTCGCCATGCGCGGCGTCACCGCCTCGCGGCGGAAGCCGGCGATGGCGCGATAGACGACGATCGCGAGCAGGATCACGAAGCCGCCGGCCGCGACGGCGCCGAGCGAGGGCTGCTCCGACAGGAGCGGGTAGTGCGAGTCGTACTGCTGCCGGATCGAGGCGAGGAAGCCGATCCGGTGCCCGGACCACGGCAGCACGAGCTGCGCGAACTTGAGGGCGTAGATCTCCGCGTCCGCGTGCCCGCGCTGGAAGCCGACCGGGTTGGGGCCGTGCAGGAGCACGTAGAGGGTGTCGGGGAGCATGTTCACCGCGACGACCGCGAGGATGATGCCGCCCGCGGCGACGGCGCCCCAGAATCGCGGCCAGTCGCGGTGCCGGATGACGGCGACGACGCCGGCGACGGCGAGCAGGATGAGCGCGAAGACCGCGTAGTACGCCTGCGTGAAGCCGGTGAGCCCCGCGATCACCACGGTCTGCACGCCGCGGCCGAACCAGCGACCGACGGGATGCGTCGAGCCCTCCCGCCAGCCCCACAGCCGCTCGCCGCGGGCCGCGCGCAGCACGAGCACGAGCGACAGCGGGATGACGAAGTAGGCGGCGAGGAACATGTGCGGCTCGCCGCGCATGAAGTGGTACGACAGGACCGCGAAGAGCGGCGCGGTCGCGAGCGTCGTCGCCTTCGACGCCCCCGCGACGCGGATGAACCACGACGCGGCGAGCCCGGCGAGCGGGAAGCCGATCAGGAAGTAGACGTTCATCGCGAGCGTCCAGCTGCCGAGCAGGTGGCCGAGGATCGAGGCGAAGAGGAAGTTCGCGTTGTCCGAGGTCGGGAAGTCGTGGTAGACCTGCCCGAACGGGGCGCCGAGCAGCGGCTGCGACTCGTACCAGCCCGTCTCGAACGTCGTCTTGAAGTGCGCGGCGACGGCGAGCGCATCGCCCGTGTAGTTGAACGGGATGAAGAGGTCCGCCCGCCACAGCTCGAGCGCGAGCACGGCGAGCAGCAACGACAGCGCGGTCACCGCGATGTGGAGGCCCCAGTCGGTCCGGCGCCACCAGTCGGCGACGCGGCTCACGCGGCGGCCCGCAGACGCTTCGCGTGGAGGGCGTAGACGGCGCGGCGGCCGAACGCGTTCGCCCTGGCCCGCGCGTTCCCGATCGCGACGTCCGCCCCGGACACGATGTCGGGATGCGCGGAACGCACGGCACGGTGGAAGCCGATCGCCTGCGCCGCCTGGGAGCGCGACAGCGCGACGGACCACTGGCCGGCGCTCACGCGGAACTCGGCGAGCGAGTCGTCGATCGCCTCGAGGTCGCCGAGCAGGAGGACGCGGGCGTAGCTCGCCTCGTCGATGAGGTACGGCCAGCGGTCGTCCCAGCCGCCCGCCTCGCGGAACGCGCTCGTGCGGAAGAGGACGCAGGCCGGCTCGCCGAGCACGTTCGTCCCGGCCGTCACCGTGCGACGGATCGCGGTGCGGCCCGGGACCGTGCCGCGCAGGCCCGCGAGCCCGCGTCCGGTGATGAGCGGGACGCCCGCGGCGTCGACGATGTCGCGCTTCGTCGCGGAGAGCACGGCGCCGGGGTTCGCCTCGAGCGCGGCGACCTGGCGGGCCACGAGCTCGGGCCGGATCACGTCGTCGCCGCAGACCAGCTTGAGGTACTCGCCGGTCGCGAGCTCCGTCACGCGTCGCCAGTTCGCGGGCGCGCCGCCGCTGGCCGGGGTCGTCGCGAGGGTGACGCGCGGGTCCGCGGCGAAGCGCTGCAGCCGCTCCCACGTGTCGTCGTCGGAGGAATGGTCGGCGACGATCACCTCGAGGCGCGGGTAGGTCTGGGCGAGGATGGACTCCATCGTCCGCTCGATGAACGCGCCGTTGCGATACGCGGGGACGACGACCGAGACGACGGGGTCCCCGGTGCGCTCGCCATCCACCGCACCAGCGTACCGGCGGGCGCTGGAGGGCCGCCTCTACACTGGTCGGGTGGGAGCCCGTGATCGGCGGTCCGTCGACACGGTCGACGCGTGGGCTGCCGTCGTCGCCGAGCGCGAGCGTCTCGATCGCCGGCGGTCGAGCGGCCTCGGCGGCTTCGTCGTGAAGAACCGCGGGCGCGTCCGCACCGTCCGCCGCCTCATCCGCGACCTCGGCTTCTGGCCCGCGACCCGGCTCATCGCGCAGGCGCTGCTGCGATGACGGCGGCGGTCGTCCAGGCGGTCTCGGACCGCGCCGCCCAGGCGCTCGACGCGCTCGGGCTGCCGTCCGACGGCGACGCCGACGCGCGCATCGGGCGGCTCGCCGCGGCCGCGGCCTCCGCGGACGCCGCGCGCGAGGTCGCGTGGCTCGCCATGACGGCGCTGCTCGGCCGCTTCCCGGTCGCGCGCGAGCTCGCCGCCGTGCGCCGCGAGCTGCTGCTCGCCGAGGACCCCGCGGCGGGGCTCCTGACCGCGACGACCCCCTTCGATCGCATCGCCTCGGGCGTCGCCCGGCGCATGCGGATCGTGACGGACCGCGTCCTCGTCGACGTCGGCCACACGGCGACCTCGGACCACAACACGGGCATCCAGCGCGTCGTGCGTCGCACCCTGCCGGAGTGGCGCGAGCGACCGGTCGAGCTCGTCGCCTGGACGGCGGACGATCGCGGCTACCGGGCGCTCACCGCGCATGAGACGGACCGCGTCCTCGCCTGGGGCGGGCCGCGGGCGGAGGCGGTCACGCCGGACGACGACCTCGTCGTGCCGTGGCGGACCACCGTCGTCCTGCCCGAGGTGGCGATGCTCGACCGCTGCGCGCCCCTCGCCTGCCTCGCCGCCGAGTCGGGGAGCCGCGTCGGCCTCATCGGCTACGACCTCATCCCGCTCGTCTCCGCCGATCTCATCGACCCCGTCGAATCGGACAAGACGGCGCACTACCTCGAGGTCGTCAAGCACGCCGACCGCGTCGCGGGGATCAGCGCCTCGGCGGCGTCCGAGTTCGCCGGCTTCGTGGCCGCGCTGCCGGCGCAGGGCATCGCCGGACCGGAGGTCCGCACCGTGGCGCTCGCGGAGGAGCCGCTCGCCTTCGACACGGCCCCCGCGCCGACGGCGGACGGCGTCGTCCCGATCCTGCTCAGCGTCGGCAGCCATGAGCCGCGGAAGAACCAGCCGGCCGTCCTCGCCGCGGCCCGCATCCTGCACGAGGAGGGGCTCGCGTTCCGGCTCGTCTTCGTCGGAGGCGGCTCCGTCGAGCACGCCGGCCCGTTCGACACGGAGATCGCCGAGCTCGCCCGCGGCGGGATGGCGGTGGAGAGCCATCGCCGGCTCGGTGACGCCGAACTCGACGCCCTCTACCGCGCGGCCCGCGCGTGCGTCATGGTCTCGCTGCACGAGGGCTACGGCCTCCCGGTCGTCGAGGCGCTCGGTCGCGGCGTGCCCGTGCTGACGAGCGACTACGGGAGCCTCGCGGAGATCGCCGCGGGCGGCGGCTGCCTGACCGTCGACCCGCGCGACGTCGTGGCGATCGCCGACGGGCTCCGACGCCTGCTCGTCGATGACGCGCTCGTCGGGCGGCTGCGGGCGGAGGCCCTCGCACGGCCCGAGCGCACCTGGCGGCGGTATGCGAACGAACTGTGGGACGAGCTCGTGGGGGGAGCGGCATGAGCGCGGCGGACCGCGAAGCGCTCCTCGCGGAGCGCATCGGCGAGCGGATCGAGGACGCTCGTGGTGCCTACCTCGCACGCGCGGTCCTCACCGGCGTCGTGCCGACGGAGGCCGAGGTCGAGCGGGAGCTCGCCCGCGCCCTCGCGCGTCCGGACGCCGCCATCGCCCGCTGCAGCGCAACCGCCGACAGCCACAGCGCCGCATCGCGCCCGACCAGGACGACACGAGCGACCCGGCTCATGC
>JAGIAU010000099.1 GCA_017744755.1 Microbacteriaceae bacterium | reverse complement strand
GCGCCGGTCTCGCCCTCAAGCCCGGAACGCCGGTCGAGCCGTACCTCGAGTTCCTCGCCGAGTTCGACCAGATCCTCATCATGACGGTCGAGCCGGGCTTCGGCGGCCAGTCGTTCATGGCCGAGACGATGCCGAAGCTCGCCCGCGTCCGCCAGGAGCTCGACCGCTGGAAGCCCGACATCTGGCTCCAGGTCGACGGCGGCATCGGCCGCGACACGATCGCCGTCGCCGCCGACCACGGTGCCGACACCTTCGTCGCCGGCAGCGCGGTCTTCCGCGCGGACAGCCCGTCGCTGGAGATCGACGCCCTCCGCGCCGTCGCGGCCGCGCACGCGCGCTCCCATTCCTGATTCAAGCGGAACGCGCCGAGCGATCGATGCCCCGAAGACGGGGTGACGCTGGGAGGGCTCGGAACGCGCCCCGATTAGGCTTCCGGGCATGACTGACAAGACCAAGCCCGAGATCGAATTCATCGAAGGGCCCGCGCCCGAGGAGCTCGTCATCCAGGACATCGAGGTCGGCGACGGCGCCGAGGCCGTCGCCGGCGGCAACGTCGAAGTGCACTACCTCGGCGTCGACTTCGAGTCGGGCGAGGAGTTCGACTCCTCGTGGAGCCGCGGGCAGTCCATCTCGTTCCCGCTCACGAACCTCATCCAGGGCTGGAAGGACGGCATCCCGGGCATGAAGGTCGGCGGCCGCCGCCAGCTCGTCATCCCGCCGCACCTCGCCTACGGCCCCGCCGGCTCGGGCCACCGCCTCGGCGGCCGCACCCTCGTCTTCGTGATCGACCTGCTCAGCGTCGGCTGAGGCTCCGGCACCACCCTTCCACGTCGGCACCGTGCCCCCACCCGGTGGGAGCATGGTGCCGACGTGCATCCAGGGTGCGGGAGCAGGAGAACGCACGCGCGTGCTCCCGAGCGCGTTCTCCCGCCCGGTACCCTAGGAGCGTGAAGACCTTCGACGCGCTCTACGCGGAGCTGAGCGAGAAGGCGGCCACGCGCCCGGAGGGATCCGGCACGGTCGCCCAGCTCGACGCGGGCGTGCACGCGATCGGGAAGAAGATCGTGGAGGAGGCCGCCGAGGTGTGGATGGCCGCCGAGTTCCAGTCGAAGGACGACTTCGCCCTCGAGGCGAGCCAGCTCATCTACCACCTGCAGGTCATGATGCTGGCGAAGGGCGTCGAGCCGGAGGAGATCTGGCGACATCTCTGATGTCGATCACCAGAACCCTCTGACCCAGACACCGACAGGACCCAGACCATGCTTCGAATCGCGGTGCCCAACAAGGGCTCGCTCTCCGAGACCGCCGTGGACATGCTCCACGAGGCGGGCTATGCGCAGCGCCGCGACCCGCGCGCGCTCAACCTCCTCGACGAGCGCAACGGCGTCGAGTTCTTCTACCTCCGCCCGCGCGACATCGCGACCTACGTCGGCTCGGGCGCGCTCGACGTCGGCATCACGGGCCGCGATCTGCTCATCGACTCGGCGAGCACGGCGCTCGAGGTCGCCGATCTCGACTTCGGGCAGTCGACGTTCCGCTTCGCGGGACGTCCTGGCGCGTTCCGGAACGTGCAGGACCTGCAGGGCAAGCGCGTCGCCACCAGCTACCCGGGGCTCGTGGACGCCTTCCTCGCGAGCCACGGGGTGGAGGCCGCGATCGTCGACCTCGACGGGGCCGTCGAGTCGGCGGTCAAGCTCGGCGTCGCGGACGCCGTGGCCGACGTCGTGAGCACGGGAGCGACGTTGCGCGCGCAGGGCCTCGAGATCTTCGGCCCGGTCATCCTCGAGTCGACGGCGGTGCTCATCGCCAAGGACCCCGCGGAGCCCGCGCTGCAGACGCTCAAGCACCGGCTGGAGGGCGTCCTGGTCGCCCGGCAGTACGTGCTCATCGACTACGACGTCGAGAGGTCGCTGCTCGCTGCCGCGACCCGCATCACGCCGGGCATCGAGTCGCCGACGATCTCTCCGCTGCACGACCCCGATTGGGTCGCGGTGCGTGCGATGGTTCCTCGCGCCGACGCGAACCACGTCATGGACGAGCTGTACGCCGTCGGCGCGCGCGCCATCCTCGTCACCGCCATCCATGCCGCACGGATCTAGGGGCCTGCGATGACACTGAGCATGCGCGTCATCCCGTGCCTCGACGTGTCCGCAGGGCGCGTCGTCAAGGGCGTCAACTTCGCGAACCTCCGCGATGCCGGCGATCCCGTCGAGCTCGCGAAGCGCTACGGGGCCGAAGGCGCGGACGAGCTGACGTTCCTCGACGTGAGCGCGACGGTCGAGGAACGCGGGACGATGCTCGAGGTCGTGCGCCGCACCGCCGAGCAGGTGTTCATCCCGCTCACGGTCGGCGGCGGCGTGCGCTCCGTCGACGACGTCGCGCGCCTGCAGGGCCACGGTGCGGACAAGGTCGGCGTGAACTCCGCCGCGATCACCCGCCCGGACCTCGTCGGCGAGATCGCCGACCGCTTCGGCGCGCAGGTCCTCGTGCTGTCGCTCGACGTGAAGCGCAGCCCCAGGACCCCCAGCGGCTTCGTCGTGACGACGCACGGCGGCCGCCAGGAGACCTCGCTGGACGCCCTGGAGTGGGCCGCCGAGGCCGTCGAGCGCGGCGCCGGCGAGCTCCTCGTCAACTCGATCGACGCCGACGGCACGAAGCAGGGCTTCGACCTCGAGCTCATCGCGGCGATGCGCTCGGTCAGCCGCACGCCGGTCATCGCGAGCGGCGGCGCCGGCGCGGTCCACCACTTCCCGCCGGCCGTCGCCGCGGGCGCGGACGCCGTGCTCGCCGCGAGCGTGTTCCACGACGGGATCCTGTCCATCGCGGACGTCAAGGCGGAGCTCGCCGCGGCGGGCGCGATCGTGCGTTCGGAATATGGATCGCTGAGCGAGCGGAGCGAGTCGAAGTGACCGACATCGAGAACGTCCTGGACCGCGCCCGGTTCAAGGACGACGGCCTGCTCCCCGCGATCATCCAGGCCGAGGGCACGGGCGAGGTGCTCATGCTCGGCTACATGGACCGCGAGGCGCTGCGCCGCACGCTCACGGAGGGCCGCGTCACCTACTGGAGTCGCAGCCGTCAGGAGTACTGGCGGAAGGGCGACACGAGCGGCCACGTCCAGTACGTCCGCGCCGCCGCGCTCGACTGCGACGGCGACACGCTGCTCGTGACGGTCGAGCAGGTCGGCGCCGCGTGCCACACGGGCGACCGGACGTGCTTCGACGCGGACCGGCTGGATGTCGTGGTCGGCCCCTTCGACTCGCCGCCGGCTCGCTCAGGGAGCCAGTTCGACTCGCCGGCGGCTCGCTCAGGGAGCCAGTTCGACTCGCCGGCGGCGCGCTCAGGGAGCCAGGCATGAGCGAGACGACGAGCCGCGACCAGTTCGCCGAGCGCCTCGCCGCCGGCCACCGGGTCATCCCGGTGCTGCGCGAGCGCTTCGCCGATGCGGAGACCCCGGTCGGCATCTACCGCAAGCTCGCGGCCGGCCGCCCCGGCACCTTCCTCCTGGAGTCGGCGGAGCAGGGCGGCATCTGGTCGCGCTGGTCCTTCGTCGGCGTCGGCGGCTTCGGAGTGCTGACGCAGCAGGGCGACGCGACCACCTGGATTCCGGGCGTTCTCCCGGCAGAACGCGCGCTCGGCGACGCCGCGGCGCTCCCGCCCCTCGCGGCGCTCGACGCGCTGTACCGCCGCTGGGCGACGCCGCGCGTCGAAGGCCACCCGCCGCTGACCGGCGGGCTCGTCGGCTTCATCGGCTGGGACGCCGTGCGCCAGCTCGAGCATCTGCCGAACCGCCCGCCGCTCGAGCACGACCTGCCGGGGCAGGCCTTCGTGCTGGTGAGCGAGATGGTCGCGCTCGACCACCGCTACGGGACCGTCACGCTCATCGCGAGCGTGCTGGCGGACGAGAGCGCCTCATCGGACGCGGACGGCCTCTGGCTCGACGCCCAGGCCCGTCTCGACGCGCTCGAGACCGCCCTCGCGCAGCCGTCCACTCCCGACGTCGCCACGATCGACCTCTCCACGCCGCCTGCGAGCCGTCCGCGCGGCACCCAGGCCGAGTACGAGGCCGCGGTCGTCCGCTCGAAGGCGTTCGTCCGCGACGGCGATGTGTTCCAGGTCGTCATCTCGCAGCGCTTCGACGCCGACTGCGCGGCCGATCCGCTCGACGTCTACCGCGTCCTCCGCGCGCTGAACCCCAGCCCCTACATGTACCTGCTGAGCCTCGCCGATGCGGCGGGGGAGCCGTACGCGATCGTCGGGTCCAGCCCAGAGGCGCTCGTCAAGGTGACCGACGGCCACGTCACGACCCACCCCATCGCCGGGAGCAGGCCGCGCGGCGAGACGCCCGAGGCGGATGCCGTGCTCGCCGAGGAGCTCCTCGCCGACCCGAAGGAGCGCGCCGAGCACCTCATGCTCGTCGACCTCGCGCGCAACGACGTGTCGAAGGTCGCCGTCGCCGGCACCGTCGAGGTGACGGAGTTCATGGTCGTGGAGCGCTTCAGCCACATCATGCACATCGTGTCGACCGTCGAGGGCGCCATGCGCCCGGGCACGACGCCGATCGACGTGTTCCGCGCGACTTTCCCGGCGGGGACGCTCTCCGGCGCCCCGAAGCCCCGCGCCCTCGAGATCATCGACGAGCTCGAGCCCGCGGCCCGCGGCGTCTACGGCGGCGTCGTCGGCTACTTCGACCTCGCCGGCGACGCCGATCTCGCGATCGCGATCCGCACGGCCGTCATCCGGAACGGCCGGGCCACGGTCCAGGCGGGCGCCGGCCTCGTCGCCGACTCCGACCCGGCCACCGAGCATCAGGAGACGGTCAACAAGTCCGCCGCCCCCCTCCGCGCCATCGCGATCGCGAACGCGCTCCAGCGGTAGGACGTTCTGCTCATCCTCGAGATCCGAACGAAGGGGGATTCCTCGAATGCGGGGGAAATCCGGCCGGAACGCCCTTCCTTCGCGTGAATCCCCTTCGTTCACGCGCGGCTAGGCTCGGAGGCCATGGACCTCTGGCTCGCGATCGCGCTCCCGGTCGTCATCGCGGCGTTCCTCGCGTGGTACCTGTGGTCCTCGGCGAAGCGGAAGCGTCGCGCCGCCTCGCCCGGCGAGCAGCGGCGGGGCGACCCGCGCGACGCCTGGGATGCGCTCAGCCACGGCGAGGACCCGACGGAGGACCCGACCGTCGATCCGACCGACACGGGCCGTTCCGAGGACCCATCCGGCCCCGACCGTTCCCATTAGAATCGTCGCCATGACCACCGACGAGCAGCGCGACCCCGGCCACGGCAACTCTCCCGCCGCCTGGACCGCCGTCATCATCATCCTCGTGGCGTTCACGATCGGGACCCTCGCGTTCTGGTTCGACGTCGAGGGCTATGGCACGCAGTGGCTCGTCTGGGCGTCCGCCGGTCTCGTCGTCCTCGGCTTCGTCGTCGGCGGCATCCTGAAGGCCGCGGGCTACGGCGTCGGCGGCGCCAGGGTCAAGTCGAAGCACTGACGATGCCGTCCGGCCTGCTCGCCGAGCTCCTGGCGGGCGCGCTCGAGGACGCTGCGGAGCGGCGGAACGTCCTCCCGCTCGCGGAGCTCGAGTCCCGCGCCCTCGCCGCCCCGCCCGCGATCGACGGCCTCGCCGCGCTCGCGCCGCGGGAGACCGTGCACGTCATCGCGGAGATCAAGCGCGCGAGCCCGTCCCGCGGCTCGCTCGCGGCGATCGCCGACCCGGTGGCGCTCGCCCGCGAGTACGCGGCGGGCGGCGCCTCGGCGATCAGCGTGCTGACCGAGGGACGCCGCTTCCAGGGCTCGCTCGACGATCTGCGCGCCGTGCGAGCGGCCGTCGACGTCCCGGTGCTCCGCAAGGACTTCGTGGGGGACGAGTACCAGGTCCTCGAGGCGCGCGCCGCGGGCGCGGACCTCGTGCTGCTCATCGTGGCGGCGCTCGACCAGCCGACGATCGCGCGCCTCCACGAGCTCGTCCTGCAGCTCGGGATGACGCCGCTCGTCGAGGCCCATGACGCGGAGGAGCTCGCCCGCGCGGCGGACCTCGGCGCGCGGCTCATCGGCGTGAACGCCCGCGACCTGAGCACCTTCGAGCTCGACCAGGACCTCTTCGGCCGGCTCGCCGACGACTTCCCGCCGGACGCGATCCGCGTCGCCGAGTCGGCGGTCAAGACGCCCGAGGACGTCGCCCGGTACCGTGCCGCGGGCGCGGACGCCGTCCTCGTCGGCGAGGCGCTCGTGACCGGGGGAGACCCGGCTGCGGGCGTCCGGTCCTTCATCGCGGCGAGCGCGTTCTAATCCCCGGAAAGGCGGAAGCAATGGGACTCAGAGACGAGCGCGGACCGTTCTTCGGCGAGTACGGCGGCCGCTACATGCCGGAGTCGCTCATCGCCGCGATCGACGAGCTCACCGCCGCCTACGAGGCGATGCGCGCCGACCCCGTCGCGCAGGCGGAGCTGCAGCGCCTGCACGCGACGTACACCGGGCGGCCGAGCATCATCACCGAGGTGCCGAAATTCGCCGAGCACGCCGGCGGCGCACGCATCATCCTCAAGCGCGAGGACCTCAACCACACCGGCTCGCACAAGATCAACAACGTGCTCGGCCAGGCGTTGCTCACGAAGCGGCTCGGCAAGACGCGCGTCATCGCGGAGACGGGCGCCGGGCAGCACGGCGTCGCGACGGCGACCGCCGCGGCGCTCTTCGGCTTCGAGTGCACGATCTACATGGGCGAGGTGGACACGCAGCGCCAGGCGCTCAACGTCGCGCGGATGCGGCTCCTCGGCGCCGAGGTCGTCCCGGTCACGACGGGCAGCCGGACGCTCAAGGACGCGATCAACGAGGCGTACCGCGACTGGGTCGCGAGCGTCGAGACGACCAACTACGTGTTCGGCACGGCGGCCGGGCCGCATCCGTTCCCCGCGATGGTCCGCGACTTCCAGAAGGTCATCGGCGATGAGGCGCGCGAGCAGGTGCTCGAGCTGACCGGCCGGCTCCCGGACGCCGTCGTCGCCTGCGTCGGCGGGGGATCGAACGCGATCGGGCTGTTCGACGCGTTCCTCGACGACGCGGACGTGCGGCTCGTGGGCATCGAGGCGGCCGGCGACGGCGTCGACACCCCCAAGCATGCGGCCTCCATCGAGCGCGGCCGCCCCGGCGTGCTGCACGGCGCGCGCACCTACGTGCTGCAGGACGAGAACGGGCAGACGATCGAGTCGCACTCGATCAGTGCGGGGCTCGATTACCCCGGGGTCGGACCGGAGCACGCCTGGCTCGCCGACATCGGGCGCGCCGAGTACCTGCCCGCGACGGACGCGGAGGCGATGGAGGCGCTTCGCCTCCTCTCGCGCACCGAGGGCATCATCCCGGCGATCGAGTCGGCGCACGCGCTCGCCGGCGCTCTGCGGCTCGGGCGGGAGCTCGGTCCCGAGGCGGTCATCGTCGTGAGCCTCTCCGGCCGCGGCGACAAGGACATGACGACGGCCGGCAACTGGTTCGGCCTGTTCGACGAGGGGGCCGTGGGATGAGCGCGGGCGCGGAACGCGAGCTCGTCGGCTACCTCCCCGTCGGCTTCCCGGATCTGCCGGGCAGCGTCGAAGCGGCCGTCGCGCTGCTCGAGAACGGGGTGACGACGCTCGAGCTCGGCATCCCGTACTC
>JAGIAU010000098.1 GCA_017744755.1 Microbacteriaceae bacterium | reverse complement strand
CCATATTGCCATACCGCGGGAGAACACGCCGAGTCGCCGCAGCTTGGCGTCGGCGTCCAGGATCGGGTAACGTAGTCGGGCACCGGGAAACCGGCGCGTGCGGATGTAGCGCAGTTGGTAGCGCATCACCTTGCCAAGGTGAGGGTCGCGAGTTCGAGTCTCGTCATCCGCTCGAGGAAGATATTTCTCACCACGGTGGGTTGGCCGAGAGGCGAGGCAACGGCCTGCAAAGCCGTGTACACCGGTTCGAATCCGGTACTCACCTCGCGTAACTGAATAAGCCTGTTGCACAGGCGCGATTGGCGCAGCGGTAGCGCGCTTCCCTGACACGGAAGAGGTCACTGGTTCGATCCCAGTATCGCGCACAGAGCAGAACCCCCGGTCCTCCGGGGGTTTTCCGTTTCCGGGCGGGCCCGGGCGGAAACGGGCTATTCCGCCGTCACGAAGTCGATGAGCTCCTCGACGCGGCCCAGCAGCGCGGGCTCCAGGTCCGCGTAGGAGCGCACGCGGCCGAGGATCCGCTGCCACGCCTGCGCGATGTCGGCCTGGGTCGCGTGCGGCCAGCCGAAGGCCTCGCAGATGCCGTGCTTCCACTCGATCGAGCGCGGCACGGACGGCCACGCCGGGATGCCGAGCGCCGCCGGCGTCACGGACTGCCACACATCGACGAAGGGGTGCCCGACGACGAGCGCGTGCGCGCCGTGCCGCCCGGCGGCGACGGCATCGGCGATGCGCGACTCCTTCGAGCCCGGGACGAGATGGTCGACCAGAACGCCCACCCGGCGTCCCGGCCCCGGTCGGAGCTCGTCGAGGAACGCGCCGAGACGGTCCACGCCTTCGAGGTACTCCACGACGACGCCCTCGACGCGCAGATCGTCGCCCCAGACCCGCTCGACGAGCTCCGCGTCGTGCCGCCCCTCGACGAGGATGCGGCCGCCGCGGGCGACGCGGGCGCGGTCCTGCGCGACCGCGAGCGAGCCCGAGGCGGTGCGTGCCGGACCCTTCGGCGCGACGGCGGGGACGACGACCCGCACGGGGCGGCCGTCGACGAGGAACGCGGTCGTCCGCGGGAAGACCCGGACCCGCCCGAAGCGGTCCTCGAGGTGCACGCCGGTGGCGTCCCATGCGACGACCGCGCCGACCCAGCCGTCGGCGACGGTCTCGAGCACGAGATCGGGCTCCAGGGCCATCTCGGGCGCCGCGGCGCGCGGCGCCCGCTTGGAGAAGCCGGCGAGGACGTCCGATCCGTAGCGGTCGTCGTCGCCGAAGCCGGTCGGATCCTGCGGCGCGTTCACCCGGGGGAGCGTACCAGCGAGGCCCGGCGCCCCAGACGCACCGGGCCTCGCACCCACTGGTGCCCCGTCGCCCGGCTCAACCCAGGTCGGGCAGCGGGAGCGCGGAGATCGCGAGATCGTCCGTGCGCGGCGCAGTGCGGCGCCGCGCACGGACGGGCTTCTCGTCGCTCGGCTCGAAGCCGGGCAGCCGTTGCCCGCAGCCGAGGAACTCGCCGATCGCGGCGAGGGCGCGCCGCGCGGCGAGCCCGTCGCCATAGGGGCTCGGGGCCTGCGCCATGCGCGTCCGCGCCGCCTCGTCGTCCAGCAGCGCGCTGAGCGCCGCCGCGACCGACTCGCGGTCGGTGCCGACGAGCCGGGCGGCGCCCGCCTGGATCGCCTCGGGGCGCTCCGTCGTGTCCCGCGTCACGAGCACGGGCACGCCGATGCTCGGCGCCTCCTCCTGCACGCCCCCGGAGTCCGTGACGATGACGGTCGACGCCGCCATCAGATGGCTGAACTCGGGGTAGTCGAGCGGCTCGCACAGGATCGCGCGCGGATGGTCGCCGAGGATCGGGCGGATCGCGCCGCGGACGACCGGGTTGGGGTGCAGCGGGAGCACGACGCGCACGTCGCCGTGCGCCTCGAGCACGTCGTGGAGCGCCTGTGCGACCTCGGCGATGCCGCCCGACCACGCCTCGCGGCGGTGCGCGGTCACGAGCACGATCTGCTGATCGCCGTCCACGGCCGCGGCGATCCGCTCGTCGGCGAACGCGGCGGGCGTGCCGAGCGTCATGTGCAGCGCGTCGATGACCGTGTTCCCCGTGACGACGACGGTCTCCGGGTCCACGTCCTCCCCGAGGAGGTTGACGAGCGCGCCCTCCGTCGGGGCGAGGTGCAGGGCGGCCAGCCGTCCGATGATGCGGCGGTTGCCCTCCTCGGGGAAGGGGGAGGCCAGGTCGCCCGAGCGCAGCCCCGCCTCGAGGTGCACGACGGGGATGCCGGCGTAGTACGCCGCGAGCGCCGCGACGGCGGCCGTCGAGGTGTCGCCGTGCACGAGCACGGCGTCGGGGCGGTCCTGCGCCAGCAGCGCGCCGAGCCGGGAGAGCATCGTCGCCCCGAGCTCGTGGAGCGTCTGGCCGGGACGCATGACCGCCAGGTCGTGGTCCGCCGCGATGCCGAACGTCGCGTTCACCCGCTCGACCAGCTCGGGATGCTGGCCCGTCACGACGACGGTGACGTCGAGACGGGGATCCTCCTGGAGCAGGCGCACGAGCGGCGCCGTCTTGATCGCCTCCGGGCGCGTGCCGTAGACCGCCATGACGCGCGGCGAGGCGGGCGCGCTCATCGCAGACCGCCCCACCGGGCCGGCTGCCAGGTGCTGCGTCGCCGGGGGCCGGTCCAGCGGCCGGAGCGCACCGCGAACACGACGATGAGGACGAGCGCGGCCATCAGGCCGAGGATCACGAGGATCGAGCCCGCGTAGCGGTGGATGATGTCGAAGCCGGACATGCCCCAGGTCTGGAAGGCGAACGCCGCGCTCGCGTAGCGGACCATGTTGACGAGGACGCAGAGGGCGAGGGCGGCGAGGAGTCCGACGGCGATGCGCGAGGCGCGGAAGCCGGGGATGAGCAGCAGCACGCCGGCGAGCGCGAGGACCGGGGCGAAGAGCACCGCGGTCGAGCAGAGCATCGTGATGTCGAGACCTGTGACGGAGCCGGAGCCGATGCCGAAGTAGACGATGTTCCCTGCGGCGGCGGCCGAGCCGTCGGTGACGGCGTCGACCGCGAAGCGGGTCACCCAGGCCTCGGCGACGCGGAACACGCCCTGGCTGAGCGCGAGGAGCGGCACCGACAGCAGCAGGACGATGCCGAGCACCCGGGCGGCGATGCTGGTCGCGACGGGTCGCTGCCGGCCGGCGGCGATGGGACCGGGGGTGAAGGCGGCGGCGGACATCAGGCCTCCTTGGCGATCAGGGCGCGGCCGGCCTCGGCGTTCCGGCGCGTCTTCGCCCATCCGTTGCGGCCGGTCAGCATCCGCCAGCCGGCGCGGATGGCGCAGACGTAGTTCTGGTAGACGTACAGCCAGTAGCCGAACGCCCAGAGCAGGATCGTCGCGGGGGAGCGGCGCTCGTCGCGGGTGCCGTACACGATCGGCCAGATCGCGAACGGCAGGATCCCGGTCAGCAGCACGAGCGGGACGATCCAGGAGGCGGCGAGGAGCCACGCCATCACATCGCCGGTGTGCATCGTCCCCTGCACGATCGTCGCGACCCCGACGATCGGCCACACGATGGTGCCGAGGAGCTGGAGATACGGCGCGAGCAGGAAGTAGCCCGCCTCGATGACCCCGCTGCTGGAGAAGTTCGGCGACGCGATGATCTTCGGCAGGTAGCGCGCGCACTGCATCCCGCCCTGGCACCAGCGGGTGCGCTGCGTGAGCAGCCGGCGCAGCGATGGCAGCGCCTCCTGCTCGACGTGCGTGTCGTGCAGGTAGACCGTGCGGTAGCCGGCCAGCATCGTGTGGATGCCGAGCTCGTAGTCCTCGAGCAGGGCGCCGTGCCAGGGCTCCCCGGAGCCGTCGGCGATGAGGTCGAGCGCCGACAGCCGGGCGAACTGACCGTTGCCGCCGAGCCCGACGGAGCGCGTGTGCCCTCGCAGCGACTGCATCGCGGCGATGGTCGTGCGGAACTCGATGTCCTGCATGCGGTTCAGGAACCGGCCCCAGAGCTGGGCGATGCGGGAGCGGCCGGGGAGCGGTTCGTGATCGTCGCGGTTCGACATCCAGACGGCGACCTGGGCGGCGCCGACGCGCGGGTCGCCGAACGCGCTCGGACCGGCCGCCTGGCGGAGCGCGTTCTCTGCGAGCCGGCCGTCGGCGTCGACGACGACGACGATGTGACGGTCCCGCGGCGCGTCGACCGGCAGGCGCCCGCCGAGCTCGCGGTACGCGGCGTTCAGCGCGTCGCCCTTGCCGGTGCGGGCCATCGGCCGGCGTCGCCGTACGAGGTGGACCATCGCGTCGGCCTCGGCCGCGCCGGCGACGATGTCGGCGGTCGCGTCCTCGCTGTCGTCGTCGATGACCCAGACGTGCATGAGCGGGAAGTCGGCGCGGATCGAGCGGATCGTCGTGCCGATCACGGCCTCCTCGTCGCGGCAGGGGACGAAGGCGTGCCACTGGTAGCGGCTCGGGTCGCCCTCCGCGAGCGGCTTCCGCCGCAGGAACGGGACGACGATCAGGACGACGTAGCCGAGGAACACGATCAGCAGGATGAAGGCGAGCGCCTGGAGCGGCTCGAGGAGGCTCATCGGAGCACCCGCCCCTCGCGGACCGGACGGGCGCGGAGCACGGCGGCCCGGATGAGGAGCGCAGCGCCGCCGATCACGAGGACGGCGGCGGCGATCAGCATGGGGATCACCGAGCCCGTCCCGGTGCTGGCGAGCACGCCAGCACCGGGGACGAGCACGGGGATCGGCGAACCGGTCGGGTACATGGGTCTACCCGTCTCTTGGTCGCCGGTTGGTCAGACCGCGGCCCCGGCACGGCGTCGGCGGCCGGCGACCCAGGCCAGACCGACGATACCGAGCCCGAGGCCGGCGGCGCCTGCAGCGATCGCGATCTCGGGCGAGGACACGACCGGGACGGCGAGCAGCCCGGCGTTCGGCCCGACCGTGGCGGTCGCGAGATTGACGGTCTTGAGGACGCCGCTGGGGCCGTCCCCGATGCGCAGCGCGGTCTTCGTGAACGAGCCGTCCGGGTTGTGCTCCTCGAGGCCCACCTGCAGCTGCATGAGGTTCGTGAGCGCGCCCGAGAGGTTCGGCACGAGGGTGCCGGAGAGGCCGGCGAGGACCGGGTTCAGGACGCCCTGGGCCACGCCGAGGGCAGTGCCGAGGACGAGCCCGCCGAGACCGAGCGCGTCGACCTGCGCGTCGACCGCGCTCAGGATGCCGTTCACGAGCGAGGCGACCTTCGCGGCGACCGCGGTCGGGACGTACTGGATCAGGTCGGTGCCCGGGGGGAGGTCGTTGACGTCGGCGACGCCGGCGACGGCGAGGAGCTCCTCGAGCGACACGGTCACGACGCCCCCGGCGAACGGGTTGGTGAGGCCGAGCCCGGTCGCGTTCGCCGCGGTGATGAGCGTGTCGAGCGCCGGGCTGATGAGCCCGAGCGTGGTCCCGAGCACCGTGCCGCCGACGACGAAGTCGGCGTCGGCCAGGACGTACTGGCCGGTCTGGGTGCCGTCCGCGCTCTGCTGCGCGGAGGCGGCGAGCGCCCCGATGTTCACGCCGAGGCTCACCGGGTCGGTCGGTCCGAGGATCGAGATCCGCGCGGTGTCGTCGCCGGCGTCGCCCAGGTCGGACGGCGTCACGGTGGTGCCGACGCCGAGCAGGCTCGGCGCCTCGCTCACCGCGCCGGAGAAGGCGGCGGAGGAGCCGTCGTCGTTCGCCTCGGCGTACTGGCCGACGGCGCCGAGCTGGATCATGCCGCCCGGGCCGAAGACGTTGAAGCCGGGGAGCGTGATGACGTTGAGCGCGGTGAGCGCGTCGGCGTCGAGCGGCGTGTTCGAGACGACGTCGCCGGACGCGTCCGTGTTGACGGCGCGCGCGCCCTCGAGCGTGAGCGCCGAGTCGATGATCTCGGTCGTCAGCAGCTCGGTGTCGATGAGGCGTCCGTTCGCCTGGGAGACGACGTCGGCCGCGCTGGCGGCCAGGGGGCCGGTCAGCGCGAGGCCCGCCGTGACGATGCCGGCGGCGGCGACGAGGTGGGCCGGGCGCGCATGGCGCACGGCAGCGATGTTGTTCATGGTGGCACTCCAAGGGGGCTTGGGGCGGGCGTCGCAGACGTTCGGGTCGCGGCGAGCGCCGGTTTTCGGGTTGCGCCATGTCTACGGCGGGGTCCGATCGGCTCGCACCACCGGCTCCTACCTATTCCGCGATGTTCGACGGAGTTTCGGTATTCCTGCGGAGGCAGATGCCTCTCGATTGCGCATTCGGCTCCGCAATCGGCCGGGGAGCATGCGACTCTCCCTGGTACTCCCGTTCGGGCATCCTCCGTATCAGGGGCGGTAGTGAATCTGTAAATGGGCCGAAGGTCCGTAGTGGACTAGGTAGTCTCCGGTATCCTCGATGCGTATCGCGGCGGGCGACCGCCGCGGACGACTTGCCGGAGGACCCAGCTCCGTGCGCATCGCCGACACCCCGCGGCGATCCGTCACGTTCGAGGAGTCCCAGATGTCCATGCGCCGTATCGCGCAGATCGTGCTCGCCGGTGCTGCCGCCTCGGCCGTCGTGCTCGGCGTCGTCCCCGCCGCCCAGGCCGCGACGACCCGGCCCGGCTTCATCGCGAGCTTCGTCTCGCCCTATTTCTTCGACGGCCGGGCGAGCACGCAGCAGCAGCTCGCGACCCAGCTCGATGCGCAGGAGCAGGTCGGCGCCGGCGACGTCATCGTCGAGTGGGCGGTGCACGCCGACGCCCGCAACGCCGCCTACCCCTCGAGCCCCGCGCTCGGCCTGGGCCGCTTCAACGACGCCGTCCCCGCGCTCGTCCAGGCCGTGCAGGCCCGCGGCGACCAGCTCTGGATGGGTCTCGTCGTCGCCCCCGACGCGTGGGCGGACCCGTCGCGGTTCACGAGCGAGCAGTTCCTCGCCGAGCAGCTCGCGCTCACGAACGCCGTGGCGGACGACCTGTGGGCGCAGTACGGCGGCGCCGTCAAGGGCTGGTACATCCCCGTCGAGCCGAGCTGGGACATGATCAGCACGCCGGAGCGCGCCGCGCGGCTCGGCGAGTGGTACGACGCGATCGCCGACCACCTGCACGCGCTGAGCGGCAAGCCGGTCATGGTCTCGCCGTCGATGCCCTACGCGTGGAACGTCGGCATGGCGCCCACCGACTACGTCGCCGCGATGGCGCCGATGATCGCCGGCTCGGACGTCGACGTCTGGAACCTGCAGGACGGCTTCGAGATGACCGGCTGGTCGCCGGAGACGGAGGCGAACGCCTTCCGTGCGGCGCGGGCCCTGACCGATGCGGCCGGCGCGGAGCTCTGGGCCGCGATCTACACGCCCGCATACAACGGCGCCGGCGTCCGCGTCCCCGTGAGCAAGCTCACGCCGTATCTCGAGGCGCTCGGCGCGCTCGGCGTGCCGCTGACGCAGTGGGAGTTCGCGCAGTACCTCTCGCCCGACCTCGGCCGTCCGAACGGGGCCGAGATGACGGAGAACCTCGCGCAGTACCGTGCCTACCTCGGCGCCGCGGCGCCGCGACCCGTCCAGGTCTCGGACCCGCTGCCGGTCTCGCCGGCCGAGACGGCCGTCCCCGCGTCGGCGCCGTCCGCCCCGGCCGCGGAGCCGGCGGTCGCCGGCTCGACCGTGACGACCGGGCCCTCCGTGACGCCGGCGCCGCAGGCCGCGGCCCCAGCCCCAGCG
>JAGIAU010000097.1 GCA_017744755.1 Microbacteriaceae bacterium | reverse complement strand
CCTGCTGGACCGGTCGACGAGCGCGCTCTCCGCGGGCGAGGCGCAGCTCGTCGCGATCGCGGCGGCCGTCGTCGCGGACCCCGTGCTGCTGCTCGTGGACGAGCCGCTCGCGGAGCTGGATGCCGCCGGGCGGGAGCGGATCGTCGCGCTGCTCGCGGCGCTCGCGCACGAGGCCGGGGCGTGCGTCGTGGTCGCCGAGCACCGGACGCGGTGGTTCGACGGGGTGGCCGACCAGACCGTCTCGCTCGTGGTCCCGCCGACCGCCTCTGCTGCCGCTCCTGGCGTGCCTGCCGCGTCTGCCGTGCCGGCCGGACCGAGTGGACATGTTCGCGTCGAGCGGACCATCGCCGACGGGTCCGATCGTCGCGAACGTGTCCGTGCGGAGGAGCAGAGCCGCCCGCATGCGGCGATCACGGCGATCATCGGCCCGAACGGCGCCGGGAAGTCCACCGAGCTGCTGCGTCGTGCGCAGGCGGAGCCGAAGCGGGTCGCCCTCGTCCCGGAGGCCCTCGAGCTGCTCTTCACGACGGACTCCGTCGCCGCGGAGTGCCGCCTGGCGGATCGTCGCGCCGCGCGCGGAGCGTGCTCCGCGTCGCCGTGGGCGCGAACGGCCCGCCTCCACGGGGAAGCCGAGCCATTTGCGTCCACGGGGGACGCTCTGACCGCGGCCGCCGAGGCACCATGGGCGCAAACGGCTCGGTCTGCGGTCGGAACCGGGCCATTTGCGCCCACCGGGGCAGGACGGTCGGGCGGCGGGGCGGCGGGGAGAACGCTCGCCATCCTGTCGCGGCTGCTCGGGCGCGACGCCTCCGCGCTCGCGGAGCGGCACCCGCGGGACTGCTCCGGCGGTGAACGGCTGTGCCTCGCGCTCGCGATCCAGCTCGTGCGCGGGACGCCGGAGCTGCTCGTGGATGAGCCGTTCCGCGGGCTCGACGCGCGGGCGACCGCCGAGGTGCTCACCGCGCTGCGGCGCGCGGCGGAGGGCGGCGTCGCGGTGACCATCGCGACGCACGAGCTGGAGCTCGCGGCGGAGCTGGCGGGGACGGTCGTGGAGATGGGTGCGCCGGGTGCGGGCGATGGGGGGTCGCACCCTTCGACTCGGCTGCGCCTCGCTCAGGGGGCCAGTTCGACTCGGCTGCGCCTCGCTCAGGGAACCAGTTCGACTCGGCTGGGCGCCGCTCAGGGGGCCGGTTCGACGGGCGCCGAGCGATGAGCGCCCGACTGTCCGCCTGGGCGCTCGTGCTCGGCAGCGCCGCCGCGGTCGCGGGCTTCGCGTGGCCGTTCTTCGCCGCCGCGGCGCCGCCGCAGGCGCAGGCGGCGCTGCCCTGGGTCGCGCTCGCGCTCGTGCCGGCGCTCGTCGTCGCGCTCGCGGTCGCTCTCGACCGCGGGCTGGTCTCCGCGAGGACGATCGCCCTGCTCGGCGTGCTCGCGGCGATCGGCGCGGCGGTGCGCGTCGCGGGCGGGGGGATCGGCGGCGTCGAGCCGGTGTTCATCGTCCTCGTGCTCGCGGGCCGCGCGCTCGGGGCGCGCTTCGGCTTCCTGCTCGGCGTCTGCGTCATCGCGGTGTCGAGCGCGGTGACGGGCGGCTTCGGGCCGTGGACGCCGTTCCAGATGTTCGCCTGCGCGTGGGTCGCCGCCGGCGCCGGGCTGCTGCCGGCGATCCGGAGCCGCACGGGGGAGCTCGTCCTGCTCGCGGCGTACGGCGCCGTCGCGTCGATCGGCTACGGCCTCGTGTCGAACCTGTGGTTCTGGCCCTTCGCGGTCGGCTTCGAGGCGTCGATCGCGTACGACCCCGCGGCCTCGGCCGGGGAGAACCTGGCGAGCTTCTGGCTGTACTCCCTGGCGACGTCGACGCTCACCTGGGATGTCGTCAGGGCGTTCACCACCGTCCTCGGCGTCTCGCTGCTGGGCCGGCCGGTGCTCGCCGCGCTGCGCCGCGCGGGACTGCCGGGAGCGGGGCCGAGGCCGGGCGATCCGTCGACCACTATCGGGATAGTGGTACAAAAGCCCTGATCAGAACGCGATTTCGCGGCGACGGCATGCTACCCTCGATGGAACGCCGCGACCCGCGGCCGAGCGAACGCCGAGCCCGGCACCCGCGATCGACGTCGATCAGACCGAGACCGAGTGAAGGGAGCCGCGACATGGCGCTCGACATCCCAGGCCGCCTGGCCGCCGCCCGCCTCGGGCAGGCGCCGCGGCACTCCTGCGAGCTGTTCCCGCCGCGCAACGACATCGCCGCGCTCCAGCTCGGCCTGACGATCGACCGGCTCGCGGCGACCGAGCCGATGTTCTTCTCCGTGACCTTCGGCGCCGGCGGCTCGACCCGCGACCGCTCGCTCACGGTGCTGACCTACATCCTGCGGCACACCCGCGTCCGTCCCGTCGCCCACCTCACGGCGGTCGGCTCCGACGTCGCCGAGGCGACGACGCGGATCCAGGAGTTCCTCGACGTCGGCATCGAGGACTTCCTCGCGCTGCGCGGCGACCCGCCGGCCGACCGTCCCGACGAGCTCGGCGCCTTCGGCTCCGCGAGCGAGCTCGTCGACCTCATCCACCGCGTCGCCGGCGGCGATCCGGGCGACGCGCCCGCGCGCACCCCGCACGCGCCCGAGTGGTACCCGGACGCGAAGGTCGCCGCGGAGCAGCACGTTCTGCCGCCGCGCCCCGTCGTCGCCGTCGCCGCCTTCCCGAGCGGCCACCCGCGCCAGGCCTCCCGCTGGGCCGACCTCGACGCGCTGCTCGAGAAGCAGGCCGCGGGCGCCCGCTATGCGATCACCCAGGCGTTCTTCCAGGCGGACGAGTACCTCGAGTACGTCGCGCGGGCCCGGGCGGCCGGCGTCACCATGGAGATCGTCCCCGGCATCGCCCCGCTCACCCAGGCCCGGCGCCTCGTCCGCCTCGCCGAGCTCGCCGGCCAGGAGCCGCCGGCCGAGCTGCTCGCCGCGCTGCAGAACGCCCCCTCGCCCGAGGCGGCCGCGGAGATCGGCATCGGCTTCGCGACGGACCTCGTCGTCGACGTCCTGGCCGGCGGCGCGCCGTCCGTGCACTACTTCACGTTCAACGAGCACGAGTCGACGCTCCGCGTCCTCGACGCGGTGGCGGAGCGCACCGGCGCGGCGGCGCGCGACGACGCGCTGCTCAGCGCGTAGTCGCCAGTCGACGCGAGGCCGGGCGCGCCCCGGGCGTTCCGCTCATACCGAGAAGTACTTCGCCTCCGGGTGGTGGAAGACGAAGGCGTCGGTCGACTGCTCGGGGTGCAGCTGCAGCTCCTCGGAGAGCTCCACCCCGATCCGCGAAGGCCGCAGCAGCTCGACGACCTTCGTGCGGTCCTCCATCTCGGGGCAGGCCGGGTAGCCGAGGGAGAACCTGGCGCCGCGGTAGCGCAGCTTGAACAGCCCCTCGACCTCGGACGGCTCCTCGTCGGCGTAGCCGAGCTCGGCGCGGATCCGCGAGTGCCAGAACTCGGCGAGGGCCTCGGTGAGCTGCATGCCGAGGCCGTTCAGCTCGAGGTAGTCGCGGTACTTGTTCTCCGCGAAGAGCTTCGCGGTCGCATCGGAGACGCGCTGACCGGCGGTGACGAGCTGGAGCCCGAGGACGTCCACTTCACCGGTCGCGCGTCCGCGGAGGAAGTCGGCGAGGTCGAGGTGCCGGTCGCGCCGCTGCCGCGGGAACGTGAAGCGGAGCCGCTCGGTGCCGATGGGACCGCCCGAGCCGCCGTCCGGCGCGAGCAGCCCCGGCACGCCGAGCGCTCCCGAGGGGTCGTCGCCGTGGTGCAGCACGACGACGTCGTCGCCCTCGGCGACCGCGGGGAAGTAGCCGTAGACGACCGAGGGGTCGATGAGGCCCTCGGCGAGGATCTTGTCGAGCCAGTAGCGCAGGCGCGGCCGGCCCTCGGTCGCCACGAGCTCCTCGTACGAGGCCCCGTCCGAGCCGCGGCCCGGCTTCAGCCCCCACTGCCCGAGGAACGTCGCGCGCTCGTCGAGGAAGGCGGCGAACTCGCTCAGCGCGAAGCCGCGCACGATCCGCGTGCCCCAGAACGGCGGCGCCGGCACGGGGTTGTCGAGCGCGACGTCGGAGCGCGCGGGCAGGTCCTCGACCGGCGTCTCGATGAGCGCGGACCGGGTGTGGATGCGCTTCTTCAGCGCCGGCAGGCCGACGGCGTCCCGCGCCGCGCCGCGCGCGATCGCGACGAGCGGCTCCATGAGCGAGAGTCCCTCGAAGGCGTCCTTCGCATACCGGACCTCGCCGTCGAACTGCCCCGCGAGGTCGTCCTCGACGTACGCCCGCGTGAGCGCTGCGCCGCCGAGGATGATGGGCCAGCGCTCGGCGAGCCCGCGGGCGGTGAGCTCCTCGAGGTTCTCCTTCATGACGACGGTCGACTTCACGAGCAGGCCGGACATGCCGATGACGTCGGCCTGATGCTCCTCGGCGGCGGCGATGATGTCGGCGATCGGCTGCTTGATGCCGAGGTTGACGACGTCGTAGCCGTTGTTGCTCAGGATGATGTCGACGAGGTTCTTGCCGATGTCGTGCACGTCGCCGCGGACGGTCGCGAGCACGATCCGGCCGCGACCGGCCGCCTCGGAACGCTCCATGTGCGGCTCGAGGAGCGCGACCGCCTGCTTCATCACCTCGGCGGACTGCAGGACGAAGGGGAGCTGCATCTCGCCGGCGCCGAAGCGCTCGCCGACGACGCGCATGCCCTCCAGGAGGTGCACGTTCACGATGTCGAGCGCGGCCATGCCGCCCGCGCGGGCGAGGTCGAGGTCGGCCTCGAGGCCCTTCGCCTCGCCGTCGATGATGCGGCGCTCGAGCCGCCGGCCGACCGGCAGGGCGGCGAGCTCGGCGGCGCGCTGGTCGCGGATCGCCGCCGTGTCGACGCCCGCGAACAGGTCCAGCATCGCGGCGAGCGGGTCGTAGACGAGCGTCCCGTCCTCCGCGTATTCGCGCCGGTCCCAGACGAGGTCGAGGGCGACCCTCCGCTGCTCGTCCGGGATGGAGGCGAGCGGCACGATCTTCGCGGCGTCGACGATCGCCGAGGTGAGCCCCGCCTCGACGGCCTCGTGCAGGAACACCGAGTTGAGCACGATGCGCGCCGCCGGGTTCAGGCCGAAGGACACGTTCGACACGCCGAGCGTGGAGTGGATGCCGGGGTACTTGGCGGTGAGCGTTCTGATCGCCTCGATCGTCTCGATGGCGTCGCGCCGCGTCTCCTCCTGCCCCGTCGCGATGGGGAACGTCAGGCAGTCGACGATGATGTCGGAGACGCGCAGGCCCCAGTCGCCCACGAGGGTGTCGATGAGGCGGGAGGCGATCCGCACCTTGCCCTCGGTCGTGCGCGCCTGCCCCTGCTCGTCGATCGTGAGCGCGACGACGGCCGTGCCGTGCTCGACGACGAGCGGCATGATGCGCCCGAAGCGGGAGGCGGGTCCGTCGCCGTCCTCGAAGTTGACCGAGTTGACGACGGGCCGGCCGCCGATGAGCTCGAGGCCCGCCCGGATGACCGCGGGCTCCGTCGAGTCCATCACGAGCGGCAGGGTCGAGGCGCTCGCGAAGCGCGACACGATCTCCCGGGCGTCCCCCGCGCCGTCCCGGCCGACGTAGTCGACGCAGACGTCGAGCAGATGCGCGCCGCCGCGGATCTGCGCCTTCGCGATCTCGACGCATTCGTCCCAGTTCTCGGCGAGCATCGCCTCGCGGAACGCCTTCGAGCCGTTCGCGTTGGTGCGTTCGCCGATCGCGAGATAGGAGGTGTCCTGGTCGAGCGCGACCGCCTGGTAGAGGCTCGCGACCGCGGGCTCCGGCTCGGACGGCCGCTCGGTGCGCGTCACGCCGCGCAGCCGCTCGACGACGGCCCGCAGGTGCTCCGGCGTCGTGCCGCAGCAGCCGCCGACGAGCCCGAGCCCGAACTCGCGCACGAACTGCTCGTGCGCCGTCGCGAGCTCCGGCGGCGTCAGGGGATAGAACGCGCCGTCGGCGGCGAGGACCGGGAGGCCCGCGTTCGGCATGCAGAGCACGGGGATCCGCGCGTGCTTCGCGAGGTGGCGGAGGTGCTCGCTCATCTCCGCGGGGCCCGTCGCGCAGTTGAGGCCGATCGCGTCGAGGCCGAGCGGCTCGAGCGCGGTGAGCGCGGCGCCGATCTCCGAGCCCATGAGCATGGTGCCGGTCGTCTCGATCGTCACCTCGGCGAAGAGCGCAAGGCGGACGCCGGTCTCCGCCATGGCGAGCTTGCAGCCGTTGATCGCCGCCTTCGTCTGCAGCAGATCCTGGCTCGTCTCCACGAGGAAGGCGTCGGCGCCGCCCTCGATGAGCCCCTTCGCCTGCATCGCGAACGTCTCCTTGAGGTGCTCGTAGCTCACGTGCCCGAGGCTCGGCAGCTTCGTGCCCGGGCCCATCGAGCCGAGCACCCAGCGGAGCCGGCCGTCCTTCGCCTCCCACGCCTCGGCGCGCTCCCGCCCGATCCGGGCGCCCGCGCGGGCCAGCTCCTCGATCCGGTCGTCGATGCCGTAGTCGGAGAGGTTCGACCAGTTCGCGCCGAAGGTGTTCGTCTCGACCGCGTCGATGCCGACCTCGAAGTAGGCGTCGTGGATCGCGCCGATGAGGTCGGGTCGCGTGACGTTGAGCACCTCGTTGCAGCCCTCGTGGCCCTCGAAGTCGGCGAGCGTCGGCGCGTTCGCCTGCAGCATCGTGCCCATCGCGCCGTCCGCGATGACGACGCGCTCGCGGATCGCGGCCAGCAGCGCGGCGGCGCGATCGGTCAGGACGGCGGAGCGGGCGTCGACGACGGTGCGGATCATGCGGGTCACGGTAGCCGAGCCGCCTCCGCCGGATGGCTACGAAGGTAGGCACTCTGGTCAGCGGGACTGAACAGCGGGCGTAGGCTTGATCGCGGCCCATTTCGCCAGCGTCGATCGACGAGAACGAGGGAAGCACCCGGTGGATCTGTACGAGTACCAGGCCCGTGACATCTTCGAGAAGTACGGGGTCCCCGTGCTCCAGGGCATCATCGCCGACACCCCTGAGGAGGCGAAGGCGGCCGCCGAGCGGATCGGCGGCGTGACCGTCGTCAAGGCCCAGGTCAAGACCGGCGGCCGCGGCAAGGCCGGCGGCGTCAAGGTCGCGAAGACCCCCGACGAGGCGTACGAGGCCGCGCAGGCGATCCTCGGCCTCGACATCAAGGGCCACGTCGTGCACCGCGTCATGGTCGCGGAGGGTGCGTCCTTCCCGCTGCAGGAGTTCTACTTCTCCGTGCTGCTCGACCGTGCGAACCGCTCCTACCTCTCCATCTGCTCGTTCCAGGGCGGCATGGAGATCGAGCAGCTCGCCGAGGAGCGCCCGGAGGCCGTCGCCAAGATCGAGGTGGTCCCCGGCGTCGGCGTCGATCTCGCGAAGGCGACGGAGATCCTGCTCGCCGGCGGCTTCCCTGAGGACGTCGCCGCGAAGGTCGCCCCGACCGTCGTCAAGCTCTACGACGTCTACGCGGGCGAGGACGCCACGCTCGTCGAGGTGAACCCGCTCGTCATCGACGCGAACGGCAAGGTCCTCGCGCTCGACGGCAAGGTCACGCTCGACGAGAACGCGTCCTTCCGCCACCCCGAGCACGAGGCCCTCGAGGACAAGGCCGCGGCCGACCCGCTCGAGGCGAAGGCGAAGGCGCTCGACCTCAACTACGTCAAGCTCGACGGCGAGATCGGCATCATCGGCAACGGCGCCGGCCTCGTCATGTT
>JAGIAU010000096.1 GCA_017744755.1 Microbacteriaceae bacterium | reverse complement strand
GCCTGAGAGCGTGCGGAGGCGAGCGGCGGGGCTGATGATCGCGGGGACGTCGGCGGCACTGCTGACCGGGTGCGCTCCCGTCGTCGCGCTCGAGTCGGCGCCGGACGCGGCGAACCCCGCCTGCGCGAACGTCACGGTCCGCCTCCCCGACGTGCTCGGGGATCTGGTGCGCCGAGAGACGAACGCGCAGGCGACCGGCGCCTGGGGCGACCCGACGGGCGTCGTCCTGCACTGCGGCGTCGACGTGCCGGGGCCTTCGACGTTCGAGTGCCGGGAGTTCGACGGGGTCGAGTGGCTCATCGACGACACGAACGCGGACGCCGTCGTCGCGACCACCTTCGGGCGGGACCCCGCGGTGGGCGTCGCGATCGACATGTCGATCCCGGCGCCCGGTGTGCTGCTCGCCGACCTCGCCCCGGCGATCGTGTCCGCCGGCCCCGCGGAGGCGAGCTGCCTCTAGGGACGGCGGCTCGGCGGATCGAGTCTCGATGCGCTTCTACGGCGCGCTCGACCCGTGAGGGCGCGCTACCCGACCGGCGAGGGCTCGAGCGCGAGCTCGATGAGCTCGGTGATGAGGTCCCGGTAGGCGATCCCGCTCGCCTCCCAGCACTTCGGGAACATCGAGATGGGCGTGAACCCCGGCATCGTGTTGATCTCGTTGACGACGAAGTCCGTCCCGGTGAAGAACACGTCGACGCGCGCGAGGCCCCGGCACCCGAGCGAGTCGAAGACGCGCGCCGCGAGCCGCTGCAGCTCGCGCAGCTCCCCCGGCTCCAGCACGGTCGGGCAGACGAGCTCGGCGGCATCGCCGTCGAGATACTTCGCCTCGTAGTCGTAGAACTCGCGCGTGCGCATGACGATCTCCCCCGGCAGGCTGACCCGCGTCGGCCCGCCCGCCCGCCCGGAGAGCACGCCGCACTCGACCTCGCGACCCACGACGGCGGCCTCGACGAGCGCCTTCTCGTCCTCGGCCCATGCCTTCGCGAGCGCCGCCGGCAGCGAGGCCCAGTCCTTGACCTTGCTGACGCCGACCGAGGAGCCGGCGCGCGCGGGCTTGACGAAGACGGGCAGACCGAGCCCGCGCGCAGCGGCCTCCCACCGGGCGGGATCCGCGTCCCACTGCGCAGCCGTCAGCGTCACCCACGGCGCGACCGGGACGCCCGCGGCCTGCAGCACGACCTTCGTGAAGTGCTTGTCCATGCCGACGGAGGACGCGAGGACGCCGCTGCCGACGTACGGCAGGCCGACCAGCTCGAAGAGCCCCTGGATGGTCCCGTCCTCGCCCCATGGCCCATGCAGGATCGGGAACGCGAGGTCGACCTCGCCGAGCTCGCGCACGACGCCGTCGGCCCCGACGACCCGCAGGGTCCGCGACGCGGCCGAGTCGGGCCAGAGCACGCGGGTCCCGTTGTCAGGGACCACGGGCATCGCCGCGGCATCCATCCGGAATCGCGACGCGTCGTCCGGCTGCAGCGTGAACGCGCCCTCCTTCGTGATGCCGACCGGCACCACGTCGAAGCGCGAACGGTCGATCGCCGCGAGCACGCCCGCCGCGGTCGAGCAGCTGATCTCGTGCTCGGACGAGCGGCCGCCGAAGACGACGGCGACGCGGACACGCGACCCCGCCGGCGCGTTCTCCCCCACGCCGTTCATTCTCCCTGGGGAATGTCGTCGGTGGTGAGATGCGGCGCGATGTCGCGCGGATCCATCGCACCGTCGACGACGGCGGCGACCTGCTGCGCGATCGGCATCGACACGCCCTTCGCCTCGGCGAGCCCGAGGATCGGGGCGATGGACGAGAGGCCTTCGGCGGTCTGGTTCATCTTCGCCGCGACCTCCTTGATGCTGAGGCCCTGGCCGAGAAGGCGGCCGGCGGTGTTGTTCCGCGAGAGCGGCGAGCCGCAGGTGGCGATGAGGTCCCCGAGGCCCGCGAGACCGGCCATCGTGGCGGCCTCCGCGCCGTAGGCGACGGCGAAGGCCGTCATCTCGGCGAGGCCGCGCGTGATGACCGACGCCTTCGTGTTCTCCCCGAAGCCGACGCCGTCGACGATGCCGACCGCGACGGCGACGATGTTCTTCAGCACGCCGCCGAACTCGGTGCCCACCACGTCCCCGTTGACGTACGAGCGGAAGTACGCATTCCGGGCGGTGCGCGCGACGGCCTGCGCGGTCTCCGCCGAGGCGGAGGCGACGGCGGCGGCGGTCGGCTGCTCGTGCGCGATCTCGAGGGCGAGGTTCGGTCCGGAGACGACGGCGATCCGGTCGAGCGGGGTGCCGAGCTCCTCGGCGATGACCTCGGACATGCGGCGCGCGGTGCCGCGCTCGAGGCCCTTCATGAGCGAGACGATCGTGGCGTCGTCGGGGATCGCGGCCCGCAGCGCCCGGAGGTTCTCCCGGAGCGTCTGGCTCGGGACGGAGAGGTAGACCTGCTCCGCGCCGCGGAGGGCGAGGGCCGGATCGGTCGTCGCGTGCAGGCTGCGCGGCAGCGTGACGTTCTTCAGGTACTTCGAGTTGCGCTTCGCGTACTCGATCTCGCGCGCGACGGTCATGCGGCGAGCCCAGACCGTGACGGACGCGCCCCCGTCGGCGAGCACCTTCGCGAACGTCGTGCCCCAGGAGCCGGCCCCGATGACGGCGACGCGCTGCCCGATCACCGCTGCGTCCCGCGCCGGTAGGGGTCGCCGTCCGCCGCCATGTCCCAGCGCTTCGCCGGCGGCGTCTCCCCGGGTCGCAGCTGCGCCTGCAGCGCCGTGATGGCGTCCATGAGCGCCTCGGTCGCCTCCGCGAGCGAGCGCTGATCGATCGGCCGGCCCTGCCAGCGGCTCAGGTCGAGCGGCTCGCCGATGATGACGACGAACCGCTTCCGCGGGAACGGCCACCAGTGCAGCTTCCCGTACGGCTTCTGCAGCCGCTGCACGCCCCAGTGCGCGACCGGGAGGAGCGGGACGCCGGACTCCAAGGCCAGGCGGGCCGCGCCCGTCTTGCCGCGCATGGGCCACTGCTCGGGATCGCGGGTGAGCGTGCCCTCCGGGTAGACGACGAGCATCGAGCCCGTCGCGACGAGCTGCTCGGCGGCCTGCAGCGACGATGCGGCGCTGCCGGCGCGGTCGACGGCGATCTGGCCCGATGTCCGCATGATGTTCCCGATCACGGGGACCTTCCAGATGCCCTTCTTCGCGAGGAAGCGGGCGAGACGACCGAGCTTCCAGAACGCGCGGACGAGGTAGGTCGGGTCGATCGTCGACACGTGGTTGGAGGCGACGATGACGGGGCCCGCCTTCGGCATCCGCTCGCCGTGCACGACCTCGACGCGCATGAGGACGCCGATGACCGGGAAGAGGATCCCGGCGCAGATGCGCCAGGGCCACCAGGTCTTGCGGTCCGGCCGCCACCCGCCCTCGGGAGCCGGCGGCTGGAGCGCCTCCACAGCGTTCGCAGTCATCGATGCCCCGGCCTCAGTCGACGAGCTCGAAGTCGGCGCCGAGGTCGGTCAGCTTGTCCGTGAAGCGCTCGTAGCCGCGGCCGATGAGGCCGAGGTTCGAGACGCGGGACCGGCCGCTCGCGGTCAGGGCGGCGATGAGATGGGAGAACCCGCCGCGCAGGTCCGGGACGACGATGTCGGCGCCGGTGAGCGGGGTCGGGCCCTGGATGATCGCGGACTGCTCGAGCGGGCGCCGGGGGACGCGCCGGGTCGGGGTGTCGATGCCGCCGGGGACGACCCGGATGTCCGCCCCCATCGCGTTCAGCGCCTCCGTGAAGCCGAAGCGGTTCTCGTACACGGTCTCGTGCACGACGGAGCGGCCCTGCGCCTGCGTGAGCGCGACGATGAGCGGCTGCTGCCAGTCGGTCATGAAGCCGGGGTGGACGTCCGTCTCGAACTCCACGGCCTGCAGCTCGCCGCCCGGGTGCCAGAAGCGGATGCCGTCCTCGCGGACGTCGAAGGCGCCGCCGACCTTCCGGTAGACGTTGAGGAAGGTCGTGAGGTCCTTCTGGCCGGCGCCGGAGACGAAGATGTCGCCGCGGGTCGCGAGCGCGGCGCTCGCCCAGGAGGCCGCCTCGTTCCGGTCGAACATGGCGCGGTGCTCGTAGCCGTCGAGCCGGTCGACGCCCTCGATGAAGATGACGCGGTTCGGCTCGACCGTGATGATCGCGCCCATCTTCTGCAGGATGGCGATGAGGTCGAGGATCTCCGGCTCGATCGCCGCGTTCCGCAGCTCGGTCGTGCCCGCCGCGAGGACGCCGGTGAGCAGCACCTGCTCGGTCGCGCCGACGCTCGGGTACGGCAGCTCGATGTTCGCGCCGCGGAGGCCGTTCGGGGCGGTCAGGCGGATGCCCTCGTACGACTTGTCGACGACGGCGCCGAAGGCGCGGAGCGCGTCCATGTGGAAGTTGATCGGCCGGTTCCCGATGCGGCAGCCGCCGAGGTCCGGGATGAGCGCCTCGCCGAGCCGGTGCAGCAGCGGACCGCAGAACAGGATCGGGATGCGGCTCTCGCCCGCGAGCGCGTCGATCTCGGCGAAGTGCGCGCGCTCGACGTTCTTCGGGTCCAGACGGTACGTGCCCTTGCCGTCGGTCGCGACGGCGACGCCGTAGGCGCCGAGCATGCCGGTGACGACGTTCACGTCGGCGATCGCCGGGACGTCGTGCAGCACGCTCGGGGTGTCGGCGAGCAGCGCGGCGACCATCGCCTTCGTCACGAGGTTCTTCGCCCCGCGGACGTCGACCGTGCCGTGCAGCGGCTTGCCGCCCTCGATCAGGATCGTGTCCGAGGCGAGGCCCAGTCGCAGCGCGGCCTTCAGGGAGTCCTGCGTCAGTGCGTTCATCGCGCCCTCCCGCTCAGTCGGCGGTCCTCGCCGGAATCGTCGTGGGCAGCCACGACGGTCGCCGCGCCTCGTACGCGGTGATCGCGTCCTCGTCTCGCAGGGTCAGCCCGATGTCGTCGAGCCCCTCCAGGAGCCGCCACCGAGTGTAGTCATCGATCTCGAAGACGGCCGTGATCTCGCCGACGGTCACCGTGCGCGCGTGCAGGTCGACGGTCGCGTCGATGCCGGGCTGCTCGAGGATGGCCTCCCAGATCCGCTGGACGACGTCCTCTGGGATGACGCCGGTGAGCAGGCCCTGCTTGCCGGCGTTGCCGCGGAAGATGTCGCCGAAGCGCGGGCTGAAGACGGCGCGGAAGCCGTAGTCGCGCAGCGCCCAGACGGCGTGCTCCCGGCTGGAGCCGACGCCGAAGTCGGGGCCGACGAAGAGCACCTGGCCGTCGGCGTACGCCGGGTCGTTGAGCACGAAGTCGGGCTCCTGGCGCCACAGGTTGAAGAGGCCGTCCTCGTAGCCGGTCTTCGTGATGCGCTTCAGGAAGACGGCGGGGATGATCTGATCGGTGTCGATCGTGTTCTGCATGAGCGGCACCGCGGTACCGGTCACGGTCTCGAACTTCTCCATCAGGCGTGCTCCTCCACCGGCTCCGGCGCGTCCAGGTCCCACGGCGAGCTGAGCGTCCCGCGGATGGCGGTCGCGGCCGCGACGAGGGGGCTGACGAGATGCGTCCTGCCGCCCTTGCCCTGCCGGCCCTCGAAGTTCCGGTTCGACGTCGACGCGCAGCGCTCGCCGGGGGCGAGCTGGTCGGGGTTCATCCCGAGGCACATCGAGCAGCCCGCGAAGCGCCACTCGCCGCCGAACGCCTCGACGATCTTGTCGATGCCCTCGGCCTCCGCCTCCAGGCGCACCCGCGCGGAGCCGGGGACGACCATGACGCGAACGCCCTCCGCCTTCTTCCGCCCCTTGATCACGGACGCGAAGGCTCGCAGATCCTCCAGGCGCGAGTTCGTGCAGGAGCCCATGAAGACCGCGTCGACGGCGATGTCCTTCATCCTCGTGCCCGGCGCGAGGTCCATGTACTCGAGCGCACGCTCCGCCGACGACTTCTCGACGGGGTCGATGAGGTGCGCGGGGTCGGGGACGGCGTCAGCGAGGGAGACGCCCTGGCCGGGGTTCGTGCCCCAGGTGACGAAGGGCTCGAGCGCATCCGCGTCGAGCACGACCTCGGCGTCGAACTCGGCGCCGTCGTCGGTCGGCAGCGTCCGCCAGTACGCGACGGCGGCGTCCCAGTCGGCGCCCTGCGGCGCGTGCGGGCGGCCCTTGACGTACTCGAACGTCGTCTCGTCCGGGGCGACCATGCCGGCGCGGGCGCCGGCCTCGATCGACATGTTGCAGATCGTCATGCGGCCGTCCATGCCGAGCGCGCGGATCGCCGATCCGCGGTACTCGATGACGTGCCCCTGGGCGCCGCCGATGCCGATCTTCGCGATGACGGCGAGGATGATGTCCTTCGCGGTGACGCCTTCGCGGAGCGTGCCGTCGACCGTGACCGCCATCGTCTTGAACGGCTTGAGCGGCAGGGTCTGCGTCGCCATGACGTGCTCGACCTCGGACGTGCCGATGCCGAAGGCCATCGCGCCGAAGGCGCCGTGCGTCGACGTGTGGCTGTCGCCGCAGACCACCGTCACGCCCGGCATCGTGAGCCCGAGCTGCGGGCCGACGACGTGGACGATGCCCTGCTCCTTGTCGCCGAGCGAGTGGATGCGCACGCCGAACTCCTCGGCGTTCTCCCGCAGCGCGTCGATCTGGGCGCGGCTCGTCGGGTCGGCGATCGGCCGGTCGATCGCGAGCGTCGGGGTGTTGTGGTCCTCGGTCGCGATCGTGAGGTCGAGCCGGCGCAGCCCGCGGCCCGCCTGCCGGAGGCCGTCGAAGGCCTGCGGGCTCGTCACCTCGTGCACGAGATGGAGGTCGATGTAGATCAGGTCCGGCTCGCCCTGCTCGCCCTTCTTGACGACATGCGCGTCCCAGATCTTCTCGGCGAGGGTGCGCGGCGCGGCGGCTCCGGCGGTCTCAGGCATTGCCTCAGTCTAGCCGCGCGCGACACGGAGGCGGCCTGGCGGCGCCCGCGCCGAGGACGTGCGGCCGCGCGCCCCCGCCCGCTCAGGCGCGCTGCAGGAGGACCGGCACGTTGCCGAGCTTCGCGGCGCACATGCTCGCGATGACGAGGTGCTCGCCGGGCAGGATGTTGTACCGCACGCCGTCGGGCCAGGCGACCGGGATCGTGTTCTTCTTCGAGATGTTCGTGAGCTTCAGGACGCCGCCGACCGCCTCGATGAGGGCGTGGTTGCGGGAGACGGTGCCCTCCTGGTCGGGCACCGTGACGAGCTGGGCGTAGTCGGGCGCGGCCTCGCGCGACGGCTTGCGGCCGAGGACGAGCGGGAGCATGACATCGACGCGCAGGCCGTCCGGCAGCAGCAGGTACCAGGTGGACACGAGGGCGAGCGCGTCGACCTGCACCTCCTGCGTCTCGTTGTCGTCGGCGCGACGCGCGATCGGCGGCCGGCCGCCCGGCACCTGATCGCCGCGGGGCGGGGGCAGGAGCGGGCCGTCGGCCTGCAGGAGCGTCGGGCGCTCGACGGTGAGCGTCTGGTCCTCGTCGAGCTCGGGCCCGGGCGCGGGCGGGACGGGCGGACCGGATGGCGCCGGCATGGCGAGCGACTCGGGCTCCCCTGCGGCGGGCCGCTGCGCCGGGGCGGGCTGCCAGCGCTGCGGCCGGGAGGCGTCGTCGGCCTCCGCGACGCGCACGCCGCATCGGATGCAGAACAGCGCGCCCGGAATGAGCATCGCTCCGCATTCGGCGCAGTACATCGATCCCCCTACAGAAACCCCTCCGGGATTCTGCCCCATCCGATGT
>JAGIAU010000095.1 GCA_017744755.1 Microbacteriaceae bacterium | reverse complement strand
CCACCGGGAAGTTGGTCAGAACGCGCGTCGCGCCGTGGCGGACGGCGACGAGCCCGATCAGTCTGCCATCCGGCGCGACAGCCGCCACCGTCTCCGCGTCGAGGTGGTCGGTGTGAACGCGCTTCCCGTTGGCGAGGTCCGCGGCTCCTTGGTCGTCGAGCTCGAGGACGGGGAAGAGCCGCGCGGCGACCGCCGCCGGCGCGAGCAGCTCGGGGGGCTCCGGCGGCGTCGCGCCGCGCTCCACCCAGTCCGGCACGGGCACGGCCGCGTCGACGTCGAAGGGCCCGACCTTCGTCCGCCGCAGCGCCGTCAGATGCCCGCCCGTGCCGAGGCCTTCCCCGAGATCCCGGGCGAGCGCCCGGATGTACGTCCCCGAGGAGCACTCGACCCGCACGTCGAGATCGAGCACCTGGCCGCCTGAGCGAGCCGAAGGCGAGTCGAATGGCCCCCGCCGCGAGATGACCTCGAACGCCCCGACCGTCACCGGCCGGGCCTGCAGCTCGACCTCCTCGCCCGCCCGCACGAGGTCGTAGGCCCGCTGCCCGTCGACCTTGATCGCGCTGACCGAGCTCGGCCGCTGCAGGATGTCCCCGGTCAGCGCCGCGATCCCCGCCTCGATGCGTTCATCGCCCCCCGGCCCCGCGAGCGAGCGCAGCGAGTCGAAGGGCGCCGATCCCTCGCGCGGGGAGAGCACCTCCCCCTCCGCGTCATCGGTGGTGGTCGCCGCCCCGAGCCGGATCGTCGCGAAGTACTCCTTGTCGAGCCCGACGAGGTGCGTCAGCAGCCGCGTCGACGGCCCGACCCCGAGGATGAGCAGCCCGGTCGCCATCGGGTCGAGCGTGCCGGCGTGCCCGACCTTCTTCGTCCCGAGCGCCCGCCGCACCCGGGCGACGACGTCGTGGCTCGTGATCCCCTGCGGCTTGTCGACGAGGAGGATCCCGTTCGGCGCCGCGCTCACCCTGCCAGGCTAGTCGCGGCCTCCTCGCGAGGTGCTGGGACGTACGTCGCGGCGGTCAGGATCGAGTCGAAGAGGCGGACCATCGCATGCGCGATGTCTCCGAGCGGTGTCGAGCACACGACGACGAGCACCTGCTTCGACTCCGGCACCGTGCACCAGTACTCGATGACGAGTCTGCGCTGCACGCTGCGCTCCGCCTCGGCGGTCGCCTCCGGCGAGTAGGCGAACGGATACCGCGCCGCCGCGTCCGCATCGACGCCGCTCTCGTCGAGCGCGGTCGGCGACCAGCCCTCCGCCTCGATGCGCGAGATGCGCAGCGCGCGGAAGGCCCCGCAGTCGAGCTCCTCGGCCTCCTCGATCCCGTCGACACCGACCTCCGCGAGCGCCTTCCGCATGGTGCCCGCCACCGCCTCCGGCGAGGTGCCGACCGCCGGCGCCATCCGCAGCTTCGGCGGCTCGAACACCGTCAGCGTCGCCGGCAGCGCCACGCCCTTCTGGAGCTCCGTCGCGAGGAACATCGCCCGGATCGCACCGGCACGTCCGCCCTCCGCCGCCCGCCGCACCCGCTCGCGCAGCTTGATGCGGACGAGAGCCGCCTCATCGCTCGTCCCGACGAGTTCCTCCGCCATCCGCCGAGCCGACTCGTCCGCCGCCGCCTCCGACGACACGTCGATCGAATACCACTTGCCCGGCAGTCGGAAGCGCAGTTCGGGGAATACCGAAGTTGTCATGGGCTAAAGGCCTGCATTAGCCAATTAGTGTCAACAATTGTGACTGTGATCCCATCTCGGATATCACCGCGCCGTATTCCAGCGGCGATAGCAGCATCCTCGATGTTTATTGGACCGGCCTCCAAATCCCAGGCCCCCAGTTCCACACTCGCAACATCTCGTGGCATCGCGCCCGCGATCGCCCGCAACGCGGCTGCAACCCCGTCAGCGCCAATCGTTTCATCGCCGGGATACAGAGACACGACCAGATCCCGCGCAGTCCCACTCAGCGGCATCGAAACTTGGGTTTCCATACCGTTCAGTGCTTCTGAAACAGCTTGCTGAACCCGCTGGGATTGCGCTTGCACTCCCCCCTCGCCTTCATTTCCGAGACCGACACACCCAGTGAGACAAATCGCTCCGGCCAATACCACCGACGCGAGTCCTGATCGGCGCCACATTGCTTTGCTCATTCCGCGAACTCGTACTGCTTATGCTCTTGAACAGAACCCATGAAGTCGTTGAAGGCATCATTAAGTTCTGGGTGGGGCGGCGGATCCGAATAGGCGCCGGTCTCCCGGTCGAGGCCGAGCAACGTCTGCATTGTGAAGAGATATCTGGCGTTGTTGTGCGGGTTCTCCGCTTCAAGATACGGCGGAGCCGGCTCCTCATAGGTGTGCCAATGGTCACCATCTGGAGGAGGCCCAGTCAGATCGAGATTGTGAACCAGATCCCCTTCGTGCTGCACCGATACAACGGTGACAGGTTCCCCCGTTCGCGACGCATCTGGAATTGACATCGCGTCGATCGGAGCACCGTAGGCAAGGACCGCGATGAAGTTGTACTCCTTGGAGCGATTGGCGGCGAGATGCCCCGCAAGAATCCCGCCTTGGCTGAATCCAACCAGCATCACCGGGTCTTCAGGGCCGATTCCCGCTTGGCGCATCGCCTCAAGGACTGCGCGCTCGTATTGCGTGCGCAACTCTGGATAGAGCATGAGAGCGACATTCGTGTCCAGATCATTAACTGCGCCGTCATCGTTCCAGCCGTTGAACTGGTCGAAAGCGAAACCTGCGAGTTGCCAGTCCTGCGTACTCGGTAACGTAACGACCCAGTGAGGTGGCTCACCGCCCATGTTCTTGATATCGACAACCGTCCTTGCATCAGCCTCTCCGTCCTGGTCACCGCCCATTCGGTCAGCAAAGCCCTCGGTGGCCATGAAATCGTCGATCGAGTCGTAGCTGGACTGTCTTTGGGACTGCCGCCAGGCAGCCCACTCTTTCGTGCCCGCTTTCGGCTCGCCGAAAGGCTTCACATCGGGCGTCGGCTTCCGGGTGTCCGCGATCGCCCTCGAGAGCGCGATGATCAGCGCGATCTCGACCAGGATGACGATCGAGAGCACGATGATCCAGAAGAGCGGGCTCGTCAGGATCGCGACGAGGGCGACGAGGATCAGATAGATCGCGGCCGCGACGACGGCGAGCACCACGACGAGCAGGGCGAGCAGGACGATGATCGCGACGATGATGGCGACCAGCGCGACGAGCGCGAGCAGCACGATCGCGATGGCGGTGACGACCGCCTCGACGACCGCGGCGAGGAACGCGACGAAACCGTTCCAGAGGTCGGTGAAGAACTCGCCGATCTGCGCGATGGCGTTCCCGAATCGGTCCAGGAAGGTGTTGTTCGTCGCCGAGATCGCGGCATGGATGCGTGCGATCGCCAGCTCGGCGGCGGTCCCGATGTCGACTGCGGCCGCCAGGATCTCGACCTCGGCCGCCGCGATCGCCCCCTCGAGGACGAAGATCCGCGTCCGGGCCTCGTCGCGCAGGTCCCGGTAGTACTCGATCGAGCCCGCCGGCGAGGCCGGATCCGCCTCGAGCTGCTCGACCCGGTCGTCGAGACGGAGGGCCGCGTCGTACGCGTCCGGCAGCTGCGACGCGTTCCAGTCCCGCGACTGCACGGCTCGCTCCGCACGGTCGTGCGCGGCTTGCAGCGCGACGGAGTACTCCTGCAGCGCGACGGCCGTGCCCTGGTACCGCGTGTGCGCGTCGTCGAGCAGCGTCGCCGCCTGGGTCGACCGCTCCTGGAGAACGTCCAGGGCGCGCGCGCTGCCACCGGCGGCGAGCGCACGGAGATCGGCCGCCGCCGCCTCGATGAGCGCCGCCGAGGTCACGTAGCCGTTCGCCCGCTCCATGAGCGCGGCCGGGTTCCCGGGCGCCGCCGTCATCGCCCGCCCCCAGCCGACTCGACGCTCGTCGCCTGCCCGGCGAGCTCGTCGTCGAGGCACTGGAACGTGTCGTTGACCGCGCGGAAGGCCTCGCCGATGAAGCCGAGCTCCTCGACGAGCCGCGCCCGGGAGAGGTCCCAGGCGTCGGCGAACTCCCGCACCTTCGCCGCGAGCCCGTCATGTCCGGTGAGCTCGGCGGTGTCGTGCGCGACCGACTGCGCGCCGGCGAACGTCGCGAGGATCTGGTCCATCCGGACTGCGGCAGCGGTCAGCACGTCGTAGTCAAGGGACAAGTCACTCATCGGAGCCTCCAGTACGGGGAACGGAACGCGCTGCGAGCGGGCGGATCCGCCACCCGCCGCCGCCCGGCGTCAGCCGCCGAGCTGGCTCGCGAGCTGCTCGTCGGTGCTCTGCAGCGCGGCAGCGGCGCTGTCGAGGAACTGGGCCATGCCCTCGATGCCGCCGACCGTCGTACGGGCCCCGGACGTGAACTGTTCATAGGACGCGTCGAAGGCGCCCGAGGCGGCGCTCGTCGTGAAGCCGTCGGTGACGAGCTGGCTGACGAGCGATCGGAGCTCGTTGAGCTTCGTCTCGAGATCGCCCTGCCCGACGCGGAGCTGCGCCGCGGCCGAGGCCATCTGGTCGTAGGTGACATTGAGGTTGGCCATCATGACTCCTTCGTTGCGATCGAGGGAACTCCGCGGCCCCCTGACGGCGACGCTAGCGGGGTGCGCCGGCAAATGACACCCCTCGGCGGCAGAATGTGGAAAACCCGGACGGGGATCCGTCCGCTACGAGCTGCTTCCGTCTCGCAGCACGTCCATGGGCCAGGAGATCCCGGACTCCGCCGTGACGCCGCTGGCGTCGGCGCCCATGCCGGCATAGACGTCCGCCATCGACCACGGGAGTCCGTGCTCGTCCAGGACCGTCACCCAGAGCCGCTCGACGCCGGCCGGCACCAGGCCGGGGTTCGCGATCGCGAGGCTCAGCAGCCCCTTGAGGTCGTCCGCCGTGAACTCGCTGCCCGGATCCAGCATCGCCTGCAGATGCAGCAGGCATCGGTCCTGACGCTCGACCAGCTCGACGCCCACCGCCATCGGGTGCGCGGTGTACTGCCCCGTAGCGACCGCGGCGGAGAGTACGACCAGCATCGCAGCGTGTTCGCCGGCATCGCATGTCGCATCCGTCGCCGACGACCCCGGCGCGGGCTCCGGCAGCGACGAGGCATCGCCCGCCGGATCCGGGCCGGCGCAGCCGCCGCCGCCGAGATACGCCTTCGCGAGCGCGAGAACCGCGGCGGCGGCGTCCCCCTGCTTGGCGTTGATCCGCAGCTCGTCGCGAATATAGCGGTCGAACTCGACCCCCGGTGGCAGGACGGGCAGCACTTCGGCGACCGCGTCCGCGATCGAGACCACGCTCGGCTCCGCGACAGCATCGTCGCCAGGACCGGGGAGGGCGTAGCCGCCTTCGACCCGCAACGTGTAGCCGCCCGCATGCGGCGCCGACGCGACGAGCACGCAGGCCAGCAACGCGCCGGACACGTTGATGGTCGCGGGATCCTCGGAGTCCGGGGCGGGCGGCTCCGGCAGGCTGCCGGGCACGGCGCGCAGCGTGATCCCCGGTCCGGGGTTGCACGACCATTCGCAGTCGTCCCACGTCGTCTCGACGACGGCCTCGATCGGCAGATCCAGGCGGTCGATGTCGGCCTGAATCGCCGCGTTGACGGCCGGCAGCGCGCCGCGCCCGTCGTCGAGCGCACGCAGGACGAGCGCGCCGACCGCGACGAGGAGCGCGAGCGCGAGGAGGGATACGGCGGCGCCGATCCAGATCGCCGCGAAGCCGAGCGCGTTCCTGTGGCCGGCGCGCCTCGATCTCGCCCAGCCGATGCCGCCGACGATGGCTCCGGGCCAGCCGGTGACGAACGCGAGGATGAAGCCGATGAGCCCCATGCCCCGCCCCGGGTCGGCCTGCGGCACGGCCGGCGGCACGGGTCCGGACTCCTGCCGGCCGTGCCGCTGCGGCGCGGCCGCATTCGGCATCGTGTGCTCGGTGAGGCTCGTGCCGTCGAACCAGCGCAGCCTCGTCGCGTCGGAGGGGTCGGGCACCCAGGCCGGTCCGGCGTCGTTCATCGTGGTCGCTCCTCCCGGAGGTCGAGCCCGTCCCAGCGACGTCGCCCCCGGCTCGCGACGCTAGCGGTGCGAACCGGACCGGGACAGCACTCGATCACGGAATGTGGAAACTCGGCGGCTCGGCGCTCGATGTGAGGGGAATCTGCACGCGCGCGGCCCGACCGCGCTCGACGTACACGCCCCGGCCCGGGGGGAACTCCGTGCGCGTCGTCCGCGGGATCGCGGTCTTGAGCAGGAGATCGCCCTCCATGGGATCGGGCTGCAGCAGCAGACCGCGACGCGCGTTCTTGAACTCCGCGAGCAGCGGCCAGGACCCGCCCCAGCCGGCGACCTCGCTCTCGCCGAGGACGAAGTGACCGTGCCGCTTCGCCTGCCGGACGAGCTCGGCGAGCGCCTGATCGGCCGGCGTCTGGATGAACTCGCCGACCGACTCGATGACGATCGCCAGCCGGCCGCCGCCGTCCCCCTCCGCGGAAGCGGCGGAGATCCTCGCGGACAGCTCCTTCGCGAGCGCCGCGACGTCATCGAGGTGCACCGCCGTGCTCGCCCAAGGGAGCGCGGCGGGGAGCCCCGAACGCGCGTTCCCCAGGTACACGAGCTCCAGCGCCGGGTCGAAGCGATGGAGCGACTCGACGAGCCAGGCGAGCGCGTTCGACCGCCCGCCGAGCGGCGGGCCGGACAGCAGGAACGCGCCGGACGGGTCGAAGCCGGTCAGCGCGAGCGTCTCGTCGGAGATCCCGAGCACCGGTCGTCCCGCGATCCGCGCCGGCATCTGCGCGGCGGGGACGAGGGCGGGGAGGGACTCGATCGGCGGCGCGACGGGGATCGCGGGCTGCGCCTCGACGTAGGCGGCGAGCGCGCCCGCCTGATCCGCCGCCGTCGAGACCGTCGCCTGCGCGCCGAACACGGCGATCTGCGTCTCGAGCCCGTCGACGAGGCAGCGCCCGGGCGGCGACGCGTCGTCGAGGACGTCCTTGGGCGCCCCGAGCGCCGAGTAGGCGGCGTCCTCGGTGAGCCGGAGCACGACGCGGCGCCGGACGACGGAGGCGACGCCGCTCGGCACCGCACCGGGCCGGTCCGCGGTGAGCGCGACGTGGATGCCGAGCTGCCGCCCGCCTCCGAGCACGTCCTTGAACACGTCGTACCAGGCGGCCCGCCCGAGCGTGAGGTCCCATTCCTCGCGGAAGGCCGGGAAGCCGTCGATGAGCAGCAGGATGCGCGGCTCGTCCGGCCGTTCCGCGTTCCGCCGGTATTCCGCGATGCTCGCGGCCGACGCGGCGGAATAGCGCTCGGCGCGGTCCGCGAGCTCCCGGCGGAGCCGGCGCAGCAGGCGCTGCACGCGCTCGGTGTCCTCACCCGGGATGACCGCGCCGACGTGCGGGAGCCCCTCGAGCATCCGCAGGCCTCCCGACGCGAAGTCGAGCGCGTACACCTGCACCGGCCCGCCCTCCGGGGTCACCGCCGTCGCGAGTGCGAGCGTGCGCAGCGCGACCGACTTCCCCGAGCCGCCGGTGCCGATGAAGGCGATGTGCCCGTCGACGTCGGGGAGGAAGCAGGCCTCGACCCGCCGCTGCTGCGCCGGGTCGTCGCTGAGGCCGAACGGGATGCGCGCGTCGTCCCGCGTCCAGAGCCGCGCCGGATCGACGATCGCGGGCAGCTCGTCGAGCCACGGCCGACGCGGCCGCGGGACCGCGGCCGACGCGGCCGCGCCGGCGATGGCCGCGACGAGCCGCTGCTGATCGTTCGGCCCGAGGG
>JAGIAU010000094.1 GCA_017744755.1 Microbacteriaceae bacterium | reverse complement strand
GGCCACGACCGATAGGGTCGAAACAATTTCGCAGGAGGCAGGCATGGCGGGCAGAGCACCCCGGGGACGCATCACCCTCGACGACGTCGCGGCACGCGCCGGCGTCTCCAAGGGCACCGTCTCCAAGACCCTCAACGGCCGCAGCGACGTCGCCGCCGACACCCGGAGCCGCGTCGAGGCGCTCCTCGTCCAGCACGGCTACCGCCGCCGCGTCGCGTCCCGGCCGTCGTCGCGCCTCGTCGAGCTCGTCTTCCACGAGCTGCAGAGCGCCTGGTCGATCGTGATCATCCGCGGCGTCGAGGACGTCATCGCCTCGGAGGGCATGAGCGTCTCCCTCACCGTGAGCGGCTCCCGGCACGCGCCGGCCGACGACTGGCTCGAGGCCGTCATCCAGCGCAGCCCGGTCGGCGTCATCCTCGTCTTCTCGGAGATGCCGACGCACATGCGCGCCGCCCTGCAGACCCGCGGCATCCCCTTCGTCATCATCGACCCGGCAGGCGACCCTCCGGAGAACGATCCCTCCGTCGCGAGCGCCAACTGGAGCGGCGGCCTCGCCGCCACCCGGCACCTCATCTCCCTCGGCCACGAGCGGATCGCCGCCATCACCGGCCCCGACGACATGATGTGCTCGCATGCGCGGCTCGACGGGTACCGCTCGGCCATGACCGCGGCGGGCCTGCCCATCCGCGAGGAGTGGGTGCGCTTCGGCAACTTCCTCACGGACGGCGGGGCCCGGCACGCGACCGAGCTCCTCGCGCTCGACCCCGAGCAGCGCCCGACCGCGATCTTCGCCGGCAGCGACCTGCAGGCGCTCGGCGTCTACGACGTCGCGCGCCAGCGCGGCCTCCGGATCCCCGACGACCTCTCCGTCGTCGGCTACGACGACATCCCGCTCTCCGAATGGGTCAGTCCGCGCATGACGACCGTGCTGCAGCCGCTCGAGGAGATGGGCCGCGAGGCCGCCCGCCTCATCGCCCGGCTCGCCGACGGTCCCATCGTGCCGACGCCCAGGATCGAGCTCGCGACCCGCCTGCTCGTCCGCGAGTCGACGGCGCCGCCCGCCGCCCGCTGAGCGCGCCCGCGCGTTCTATCGCCGTCCGCGTCTCGTGCCTGCGAGCGTGCGGCTCCGGCCCCTCATCGCGCACCGAGGGGGCAGGAACAGCACACTCGCGGGCCGCGGCAAGGAGGGCGGGGGAACGCGCGGGGTCAGGCGATCGTGAACGCGAGGCGCTCGCCGTCCGCGCGGGTCAGCGCGTAGTCGCCGCGCCAGCCCGTCACCTCGACGCGACCGGCCCCGTCGGCCATGAGCTCCGTCGGGGGCAGCCACCATTCGCCGCGGACGAGGTCGTGCAGCGCGTCATAGGAGGGCTTCCGGGAGCCGTCGAGACGGAGCAGGCCGATCGGGGCGCCGAGCCACGCGTCCTCGTCCGTGAGACCCCAGTAGGTGATCGACTCGACGGCGGGATGCGAGGTCAGCGCGCGGTACTGCCGCACGAGCTCGTCCGCCTGCCTCGCCTCGCCCTCGGGCGTCGTCGGCCAGGACTCGACGACGTAGTCGTTGAGGTCCTCGATGTCGGCCGGCATGAGGTCGCCGGAGACGAGCGAGGTCTCCGTGAAGTGCAGCGGCAGGCCGAAGCGGGCGAAGCGGTCCGCGATCGCCAGCAGTCGCTCCTCGCCGCGGAAGCCCTGATGCTGATGGGTCTGCAGGCCGATCCCGTCGAGCTCGATCCCCGCCTCGATCAGTTCCTCGATGAGGCGCTCGTAGCGCTCGGAGAGGTCGAAGTCGTTGACGAGGTACCGGGCCGATGGATCCCCCGCCCGCGCCTCCTCGAGGGCGAGCCGCACGATGCCGACGCGGCCGAGGCGCTCGGCGAGGCGCGTGACGGCGTTCCGCACGCCGTCCGGCTCGTTCTCGAAATGCGGCATGATGACGACCTCGTTGATCGCGTCCCACTCGCCGATGAGCCCGCGGAAGTCCCTCGTCTCGCGGCGGACGCGCTCGCGGAGGGCGCGCTCGGCCTCCGCGTCGGGGAGCGAGTCCATCCAGGCCGCCTTGACGGTGTGCCAGACGAGCGGGTGGCCCTTGACGCGCACGCCGCGGTCGGCGAACCAGCGCGCCGTCGCGAGCAGCCGGGCCGTGTCCGGTCGTCCGCGCTCCGGCTCGAACCGTCCGAGGTAGAAGGGCAGCGTCGCCTGGTCGAAGACGCCGAGCCACGCCTCGGCGAGCTCCGAGCGGTCCTCCTCGCCGTTGGCGTGGCCGAGCAGGTCGAAGCCGATGCAGCCGAAGCCGAAGGCGTGCCGCACCTGCTCGACGGTCACCCGCGCGTGCGGCGCCCCGGCGTCGACGACTGCCGTCGCGACGCGGGGGCTCACAGCGCGCTGACCGAGACGACGGGGTGCAGGCGACGGGTGTGGTCCACGTGCCGCACCTCGCCGCCGAGCGACACCGGCAGCTGCGCGACGAGCTCGCCCGCGGAGCGGCCGAAGGAGAGGATGAACGCGCCCGGCTCCACGCGCCGCCTGAGGTCGCGGCCCGTGAACGAGGTGAGATCGCTGGAGACGCGGAACGTCACCCGCGCGGCCGCGCCCGCCTCGAGCTCGACCCGCGCGTAGCCCACGAGGCGCTGCACGGGGCGGACGACCGAGGCGACCGGGTCGTGCAGGTAGAGCTGGACGGTCTCGGCGCCGGTCCGGTCGCCCGTGTTCGTCACCGTGAGCGACACCTCGACCTCGTCGTCGACGAACGACTCGGAGGCGGCGGTCGCGTCCGACCAGTCGAAGCTCGTGTACGAGAGGCCGTGGCCGAACCAGAACGCGGGGGTCGGGTCGATCGAGGAGACGCCGGTGCGACGCGCGAGCGTCGACGCGAGGTACGTGGACGGCTGCGCGCCGGGGTCGGCGGGGACGGACACCGGGAGGCGGCCGGCGGGGTTGATCCGGCCGCTCAGGACGCCCGCGACGGCCGGCGTGCCCTCCTCGCCGGCGAAGAACGCCTCGACGATCGCGGCGGCCGGCGGGATCGCAGCCTCCTCGGGGGTCCAGACATGGCCGGTGAGCGAGGTGCGCGACTCCGTGTTCGTCAGCCGGACTGCGGCGCCGAGCGCGTACGGCCGGCCTGCGAGGAGCACGGTCACGACGGGGGTGCCGGACTCGAGCACCGCGTCGAGGAGCTGCTGCTGCGCGCCCGGGAGGCTCAGGTCGCCCACGTCGCAGCCCTCGCCCGAGGTGCCGCGGCCGAACAGGCCCGCCCGGTCGCCGAGCGCGACGACGACGACGTCCGCGGCCTGCGCCGCGGCGACCGCCGATGGGATGCCGTCGGTCTCGCCGCCGCTGATCGACGTGCCCGCGACGAACTCGATCTCCGCCTCGGGGAACTCCGCGGTGATCGACGCGAGCAGCGTCGGCAGGGCGATGCCGTCGCCGAACTCCGGGTGGTGCTGGCCGACGTGCATCGGGAAGGAGTAGCAGCCGAGCACCGCGTAGGGGTCGTCCCCGGTGGGGCCGACGACGGCGATGCGCTTCGGGGCGGCGGCGCCGGTCGTCGCGAGCGGGAGCGTCCCGTCGTTCTGCAGCAGGACGATCGAGCGCTCGGCGAGGGCGCGCGCGACGGCGCGGTTCTCGGCGCCGTCGAGGCTGACCGTGCCGCGGATCGCCTCGAGGTCCTCGAGGTCGACGCCGCGCAGGATCGGCGGCACCGGGTCCCAGTCGGGGTCGAGGAGGCCGAGCTCGTCCTTCTGCCGCAGCACGCGCTCGAGGGCGCGGTCGACGAGCGCCTCCGGGACGCGGCCGTCGCGGACGGCCGCGATGAGGTCGGTGCTGAAGGCCTTGCGGCTCGGCAGCTCGACGTCGATGCCGGCCTGCAGCGCCTGCTGCGCGGCCTCGGTCCAGTCGCCGGCGACGCCGTGCAGCGTGTGCAGGAAGCCGATCGCGAAGTAGTCCGCGACGACGGTGCCGTCGAAGCCCCACGTGTCGCGCAGCAGCCCCGTCAGCAGCGACTCGTCGCCGGCCGACGGCACGCCGTCGAGGTCGGTGTACGAGTTCATGACGGAGCGGACGCCCGACTCGCGGACCGCCATCTCGAACGGCGGCAGGATGACGTCGTGCAGCTCGCGGGGCCCGATCGAGACGGGGGCGATGTTCCGCCCGGCGCGCGACGAGGAGTATCCGGCGAAGTGCTTCAGCGTCGCCACGACACCGGTCGACTCGATCCCCTGGATGTACGCCGTCGTGATCGTGCCGACGAGGTACGGGTCCTCGCCCGCCGTCTCCTCGACCCGGCCCCAGCGCGCGTCGCGGACGACGTCGAGCACGGGGGCGAGGCCCTGGTGCACGCCGACCGAGCGCATGTCCTCGCCGATCCGCGTCGTCATGTCGCGGACGAGGTCCGGGGACCATGTCGCGGCGAGCGCGAGCGGGACGGGGTAGGCCGTCGCGCCCCACGCCGCGAAGCCGGCGAGGCACTCGTCGTGGGCGACCGCCGGGATCCCGTGACGGCTCTCGGCGATGATCCGCTGCTGCGTGCGCAGCAGGGAGACGGCGCCGACGGCCGGATCGACGGGGAGCGTTCCGAACGGTCGGGTGAGCTGCCCCAGGCCCTCCGTCACGATCCGGTCGAGGTCGATCTCCTCGGTCATCTCGTTCTGGTTGGGGGCGACCTCGGCGCCGTCGTTCGACGCCGAGATCCACGCGCCCGTCAGCTGGGCGACCTTCTCCTCCAGGCTCAGCTCCGCGAGGAGCCGAGCGACGCGCTGCGACATCCCTAGCCCTTCACGGCACCCGTGAGACCGCCGACGATGCGCTTCTCCGCGAAGAGGAAGAAGGCGAGCGCCGGGATCATCGCGAGGGAGGTGTAGGCGAGCACCGCGCCCGTGTTCTGCGAGTACTGCGTCGAGAACTGCGTCAGGCCGAGCGGCAGCGGCCACAGCTCCTGCGGGAGCGAGCCGGTGCTGATCACGAGGAGCGGGAGCAGGTAGCCGTTCCAGCTCGCGACGAAGGCGAGGACGCCGACGGTGATGAGGCCCGGCATGGACAGCGGCAGCATGATCCGCCAGAAGAAGCGGATCCGGCTCGCCCCGTCGATCGCAGCCGCCTCCTCGAGCTCCTGCGGGATGGCCCGCAGGAACGGCACGAGGATGACGATCGTCGTCGGGAGGGCGAAGGCGATGCCCGGGATGATGACGCCGAGGTACGTCCCGTGCATGCCGAGCTCGCGGAGCAGCAGCGTCAGCGGGAGCGCGGCGACCGTGAGCGGGAACATGAGACCCGCGGAGAACACGGTGTACAGGCCCTGGCGACCCCTGAAGGTGTAGCGCGCGAGCGGGTATGCCGCCATGATGCCGAGCACGACCACGCCGGCCGTCGTCGCGACCGCGAGGACGACCGAGGCGAACAGGTTGCCCCAGAACCGCGGCGTCGTCAGGACCGCCGCATAGTTGTCGAACACCCACGGGTTCGGGAAGCCGCCCGGGTTCGCGTTGATGTCGCCGGTCGTGCGGAAGCCGCCGATGATGACGTAGAGGACCGGGCCGATCGCCACCGCGCAGACGAGCAGCACGATGAAGTAGACGAACGGCTGGCTCCAGTCGAAGCCGTCCTTCCGCTTGGCGTAGGGGTTGGCGGTGCGGATGGCGACCGTGGAGTCCCCGGGCGCGTTGCGCTCGATGGTGCTCATCAGTTCCCCCGATCGGTGACGGCGCCGGCGAGGTCACGGCGGAGGGCGAAGCGCTGGTAGACGAGCGCGATGATGAGCGAGATGACGAACAGGATGACCGCGATCGCCGAGCCGTATCCGGGCTGTCCGGCGAACTGGCCCTGCTGGATCATGTAGGTCGCCATCGTCTCGCTCGCGATGCCGCGCACCGCGGGTGCGACGGTGATCCAGACCATGTCGAAGAGCTGGAGCGAGCCGATGATGGACAGGAACGCCCAGATGCGGATGGTCGGCCCGAGCAGCGGCAGCGTGATGTGCCACTGGACCTGCCACCATGAGGCGCCGTCGATCGCGGCCGCCTCGGAGAGCTCGTCGGGGACGCCCTGCAGGCCCGCCAGCATGAGCAGGATCGCGAAGCCGACGTACTTCCACGTGAGGATCGCGAAGACGGTCCAGACGACGAAGTTCGGGTCGGCGAGCCAGGCCGGCGGATGCTCCCAGCCGAGGGACTGGAGGAGGGCGTTCACGCCGCCCGTCGGGGGCAGCAGCAGCTTCCAGGCGAGACCCGCGGTGACCTCGGCGAGGACGTAGGGCACGAAGATGAGGAGCCGGTAGACCGACCGGCCGCGGAGCCTGCGGTTCAGCAGCAGGGCGATCACGATCGCGATCGGCCCCTGGATGACCAGCGAGAGCCCCAGGATGAGGAAGTTGTTGCCGATCGCCCGGAGGAACTCGGGCGTCGTGAAGGCGCGGACGTAGTTGTCGAAGGCGACGAAGTTCTCCGGGTTCCCGAGGTCGTCCCACTGGAAGCCTGCGCGGAGGTTGAAGAAGCTGTAGACGGCGGCCAGGATCACCGGGAGGATCACGAAGCCGAGGAACACGACGAGGGCCGGCCCGACGAAGATCGCGATCTCGAGGGCCTTGCGGCGGTCTCGGCGCTTTCTGCGGGGCGCGGGGGTCGGGCCCGCGGAAACCGCGGGCCCGACCGTTGCGGAACTAGTCATCTTGGAGCAATTACAGCGTTGCCGCCGCGTCCTGCATCTTCTTGACGATGTCCTGCGGGGTGCCGGCGCCGGCGAAGAGGTTCACGATGCCCTCGTTCATGGCGTTGCCGACCGTGGTGCCGAACTCCGTGTCGAGCCAGAGCTGGACGTAGGAGGAGTTGGCGAGACCCTCGGCGACCTGCTTGAGGTTCTCGTCCTCGAGCGAGCCGACCGCCGCCGGGAGGGTCGGGATGCCCGAGCCGCTCGCCGCGAAGGCCTTCTGCGAGGTCTCGCTGAGGATGTAGGCGAGGAGCTCCGCGCACTCCGGCGGGGCCGATGCCGAGCAGCCGAAGCCGTCGCCGCCGCCGAGCGCCGCCGTCGGGTCGCCGGCCGAGCCGGGGATCGACGGGAACGGGAACCAGCCGAGGAATGCCGGGACCTGCTGGTCCGGGGTCAGGCCGCCGATGGTGCCGGCGTTCCAGTGACCCATGAGCTCCATGGCCGCCTGGCCGTTCGCGACGAGACCCGCCGAGGAGCCCGCGCCCTGCTGGGCGGGGGTGCCGAGGAAGCCGTCCTGGAACGGGTTCGTGCCGATGAAGGCCTGGAGGTCCTCGCCGGCCTTGACCCAGCACTCGTCGTCGAAGTTGAAGTTCGCCGCGGCGTCCTGCAGGGTCTCGACGGAGCAGTTGTGGAGCGCGAACTGGTACCACCAGTGCGCGGCCGGCCACTTGTCGCCGGCGCCGACCGCGATCGGCGTGGTGCCGGCGGCGCGGAGCTTCGCGACGGCGTCGTTGAGCTCGTCGAGCGTCGTCGGGGTGTCGGTGATGCCCGCGGCGGCGAAGAGGTCCTTGTTGTACCAGAAGCCCTCGATGCCGAACGTGAACGGGAGGCCGTAGGTCTTGCCGCCGACCTGCCACGGCGCGACGGAGCCGCCGAGCGAGGCGATGGTGTCCGGGATCGCGTCGTCGAGGGGCATGAGGTAGCCGCTCGCGACCTGGTCGCGGATCTCGCCGCCGGGCCACACCTGGAAGAGGTCCGGCGGATCGCCCGCCGCCAGCGCGTTCGGGATGAGCGTGCGCTGGAGGTCCTCGTTCTGGTAGCCGGTCTGCTCCACGATGATGTTCGGGTGGTCCGCCATGAAGTCCTCGGCGATCTGCTGCCAGACGTCGGGGAGCGGGCCCGAGGTGGCGTTGTGCCACCACGTCAGGGTGACCTTCTC
>JAGIAU010000093.1 GCA_017744755.1 Microbacteriaceae bacterium | reverse complement strand
GAGTACGAGTCGCTCGGCGTCGCGCGCATCTCCTACGGCCCGCTGACGCAGCGCGTCGCGCTGCGCGCCCTCCGCGACCTCGCGACGGACCTCTACGCGGACGGGACGATCCCGCTGGACACCCCGGCGCTCAACTGAGCCGCGCGTCCGTCCGGAAGCCCTGCTCAGGCGAGGATGTTCACCGCGCGCGAGATGACGAGCGCGAGCAGCACGAAGCCGGTGAACGCCTGCAACGCCATGAGCGCCTTCGCCCGGCCGCGCATCGGCATCGCATCGGTCGGACTGAAGGCCATCATGTTCGACAGCGAGAAGAACGCGTAGTCGATGAACGACGGCCGCCACCCGCGGAACGACGCGACCTCCTCCTGGGGGAAGCGGAAGTCCGGCACGACGCCCGGCACGGGCGGCAGGCGGCGCGCGACCGGCCCGTCCCGGTCGAGCTCCCAGTAGATGAGCGCGTACACCAGCACATTGGTGAACCAGACCCGCAGCGCCTGGAGCAGCACGAATCTCGGCTCGGCCGCGCCGTCGATGAGCGCGCCGATGGTGGCGACGACCTCCACCTGGTTCCACACGGCGAGGAGCACGGCGATCCCGATGGACGCGGCGCGGGACAGGCTCGTCTCGCGGTTGAAGCGATGCGGGTTGTAGACGAGCAGGGCGAGCGCGAGCACGCCGGCGACGACCGGGACGACGATCCTCGGGACGGCGCCGAACGCGCTCGGCAGCGCGGCATCCGCGGCGACGACGGCGGCGATCGCGAGGAACGCGGGCCAGCGGTGCTCCGGGACCTCGGGGACTTCCGGTCTGGCTGGGGCGGCGGCCTGCACGAGGCCACCATACGACCGGGCCGGTGCGGAATGATGGACCCATGACCGTTCGGCGAGCTCAGGACGCCGCCGCGCCGGAGCCGCCCGCGCTGGTCGTCGTCGGCGCGGCGCTCGGGACGGGCCGCTGGATCGCGGAGCACCTGCTGCCGCACGCGCCGTGGCGGTCGGTGACGCTCGTCGACTCGAAGACGACGCGGACGCGGCTCGGCTCGCAGGCGTGGCGGCTCGCGGAGCACGCGCCGATCGCCTTCGCCGAGAACCAGGAGACGGCGTCGGGCGATCGGCTCGTCGTCGAGGGGACGGCGGAGCCGTTCGCGCTGCCGACGGGGCCGACGGTCGTGTGGTTCGCGCTCCCGACCGCCGTGCTCGGGAACGCGCTCGCCGAGATGCTCCCCCGCCTGGACCCGGGAGCGACGGTCGTCGTGTCGGCGAGCCCCCTCGGTCCGGTCATCGAGGCGGCGCGGCGGCTCGCGGGCGACCGCGAGGTCGTCGGGGTCCACCCGCTCTTCGACGCGACGATGCCGAGCCTCGCGGGGCAGATCCTCTACGTGGTCCCGGCCGAGCCCCGCGGGGTCGCCGAACCGCGCGCGCCGGGCGCTCCGCAGCCGCCGGAATGGCTGAGCGACGCGATCGCGCATGCCGGCGGCATCCTCAAGACGGGCACGGCGGAGGCGCACGACGACGCGATGGCGCTCGTGCAGACGCTCACGCATCGCGTGCTCGTCGACTTCGCCGACGCCGTCACGGACAGCGGCCTCGACCTCGAGCGAGACATCTGGGCGGCGCGCACCCCCCTCTTCGAGACGCTGTTCGGCCTGGCGGTGCGCGTGCTCGACTCGCGGTCCTCGACGGTGCCGCAGGCGGAGCTCGCGCGCGTCCAGGCCCGCTTCCCGGGGGCGCTGTTCGACACGATCCGTGGCACCGCGGCGGCGGCGGTCGCGGCGGCGCAGGCGAAGCGGCTCGCCTTCGCGGCGCTCTGGCGCAGCGGCGAGCTCGTCGGCATCGGCGGCGCGGTGGGCCGCATCGTGGACCTGTCGCCGACATCGGTGACGCTGGAGAACGTGCTGATCGGGCCGGCCGGCCCCGGTCGCGGCGTCCTCGCGACCGGGGCCGGGGAGCAGAACGCCCTCGCGCTCGGGGTCGGCGGCGCTCCGAAACGCGTCACCTTCGCGCTCAGCCACGCGGAGCCGGTCACGGGCGACGCCCTCTCCGCACTGCTCGACGAGCGGCTCGCGACGATCCGCCGCGACGTGCGCTTCCTCGTGCCGGAATCGGTGTCGGGCGCCGGCGTGCTCCGCGTCGCGCAGGGCGCCGCGGGTCTGCGCGCCTCCGAGCTCGTCGACGAGGTCGTCCGCACGGGGCAGCGCGCCGTCGTCATCCGAGTGCGGATCCGCGCCGACTTCGACCCGGCTGAGGTCGTCGACGCGCTGCGGCGGCGCGTGGCGGACGCCTACCGGTGGCCGGACGGCCTCGTGCGGTCGCCGCGGCGCCCGGTCGAGCGGATCGTGTACCTCGGTCCTGCGGGCACGTTCTCGGAGGACGCCGCGCGACTCGGCGCCGGGTTCCTCGCGGCGCCGGACGCCGCCGTCGACGCCGTCGACGACTTCGGCCAGGTCCTCGTGGCGATCGGCGACCCCGCGGTCGCCACCGTCGGCGTCCTCCCGATCACGAGCTCCGCCTCCGGCCTCGTCTCGCACGCCGCCGCGGCGCTGCTCGCCTCGGGCGGCGGGATCGTCGCGGGCGGCATGTTCGACATCGCGGTGCGCTTCGACGCCTACGCGGCGCCGGGTCGCACGCTGGAGGAGCTCCGCGGCGGGACCGTGTTCAGCCACCCGCAGGCCCTGGCGCAGTGCGGCAGCTTCATCAGGCGGCTCGGACTGCAGCCCGTCGAGTGCGCATCGACCGCGGACGCGCTCGACCGGGCCGCGCAGGCCCCGGGGGCCGCGGTCGCGCTCGCCGGCACCGACAAGGCGGGGGAACGCCGCCTCGAGGTCGTCGAGCAGGAGGTCGACGACCTGTCCGGCTCGATCACCCGCTTCCTCCTCGTGGGCAGCACGGAGTCGTTCGGCGAGCTGCCGCGCGGCTCGCAGCCGACCGTCCGGCGGCTGTGGATCGGCCAGGACCCGACCACGGCCTGGCCGCTGCTCACCGGCGGCGCGGGCTTCGACGAGCTGCTCGCCGACGCCGACGGCCGCTGGCTGCTGGTCTCGAGCCGCTCCGCCGATCCCGCGGCGGCGCCCGGCGCGACCCTCCTCGGCGACGTCCCCTGGTCGCCGCGCACCCCGGTCGTGCGCGCCTGACGCTCGTCCGCGCCCAGTGGACGCAAATGGTCGTCCTGAGGCAGGCGGAGCAGCCGTTTGCGTCCACTCGGGACGGAGGGTCCGGGCCTGGCCGGCGCTCAGTACTCCGGCAGCCCGCGGGCGTCGAGCTCCGCCGCGAGATGCGCGGCGAGGTCCGTCAAGCGGTCACCGCGGTCCGGGTCCTCGTCGTACTCGGGCGGCGCGGCGTAGATCCGCATCCGCTTGCGGATCTGGCCGGCGACGTCGCGCCATGCCTCCTGGCGGGCACGCTCCACGAGGCCGCCGACGCGCTCGTCGTCGGCGGCGTACGCGCGCAGCTCGGCGGCCATGAGCTCGGCGACCTTCGCCCTGGCCTTCAGGTTCCGCCGGTCGCCCCGGCGGTAGTCGTGCTCGCTGTAGGCGGTGCCCTCGCGCCCGCCGGCGAGCCGGTGCTCCACGCGGAGCCGCTCGGCGACGCGGTCCTGCTCCTCGGCGAGCTGTCCGAGCACGGCGACGGCGTCCCCGCGGAACTCCTCCGGGTCGTACGCGCGACCGCGGCCGATCGTCTCGACCTCGATGCGGTTGCGGACCTCGAGCCGCGCGGCGCCCTCCGCGAGGAGCATGCCCTCGTCGATCGCCTGCTCGGCGCGACGCTTCGCGGACCGCATCATGCCTATGAGCGTACCGAGCGCGTGCTTTCGAGCTCCCGAGCGCGTTCTGGCCGGTGCGCGGCTCGCGGACCCTGCAGAACGCACTCGCGAGCGCCGCTGCCCCGCGCCCGCTCCCGCTGTCGCGCCCCGCCCGCTCCGCGCCGAATGGTCGCAATCGGTCCATACCCGACCCATGAAGCGACCGTTTGCGACCATTCGGCGCGGGGCGGCGCAGGCGGACGGGGCGGACGGGCGCCGGCGCAGGGCCGCCGGCCGTTCAGCCGCCGAGCACGGCGCCGAACGCGAGTCCGAGCAGATACGTCGCCGCCGCCGCACCGAGGCCGATCGCGAGCTGCCGCAGCGCCCGCAGCAGCGGCGAGGTGCCGGACAGCAGGCCCGTGATGGCGCCGGTCGCGAGCAGCGCGACGCCGACGAGCCCGGAGGCGAGGCCGACGGCGAGCCACCCGGCGGCGCCGAACGCGTAGGGCAGGACGGGGATCACCGCCCCGGCGGCGAAGGAGAAGAAGCTCGAGATGGCGGCGCTCCACGGGCTGCCGACGGCGTCGTACTCGGGCGCGACGACGACGGGGATGCTCGCCGTCTCGGTGCCGAGCGCGGGCGCGAGCGTGTGGCCCTCCGAGGTCGTTCTGCCGCCCTCCTGCCGCCAGCGGGTGCGCGCGAGCACGCGGTCGGCCTTCTCGCGGGCGGCGGCCTCGTCCATGCCCCGGGCGCGGTAGACGAGGGCGAGCTCGTTGGCGTCGAGGTCGAGGGCCGGGATGCGCTGCTCAGCGGAGGGGTCGGGGTCGGAGGCGCGGATGAGCTCCTGCTGCGAGCTGACCGAGACGTACTCGCCGGCCCCCATGCTGAGCGCGCCGGCGAGCAGGCCCGCGACGCCCGTGAGCAGCAGCGCCTGCGGCGGCATGCCGGCGGCGCCGACGCCGAGGACGAGCGCGAGGTTCGACACGAGACCGTCGTTCATGCCGAACACGGCGGCACGGAACCCGCCCGCGAGCTTCATCCGCTTCGCCGTCGCGAGCGCTCGGACGACCTCGCCGTGGATGCGCTCGTCGGCCGCCATCGCCTCGGTCGCGTCCGCATCGGTCTCATACGGGGATCGCACTTCCGCCCGCTGCATGAGGGCGAGGACGAACACGCTCCCGAAGCGTCTCGCGAAGAAGCCGAGGACCCGGGTCCCGAGGCTCGCGCGCGGCTCGGGCTGCGCCGCGGGGCCGAGGAGGTCGATCCAGTGGGCGGCGTGCCGGTCCTCCGCGTCCGCGAGCGCGAGCAGGATCGCCTGCTCCTCGCCGTGACGACGCGAGGCGAGGTCGCGGTACACCCGCGCCTCCGCCCGCTCGGCGGCGAGGTGCCGACGCCACCTCAGGACGTCGGCGCGCGCGGCGGGGCTGGTCGCGGGCGGGCTGGTCATGGCCCGTCCAGCGTACCGGCGAGCCCGCGACGCGGCATGGGCCGCGGAGCCGGGAGGCCCGGGCCGCGAGACTCGCGTCCGCCGCGGACTAGACGCCTCGGCGCAGCGCCGCCTCGACGCGTTCGACCTTCGCGTCGAGCTGCCCGGTGCGGCCGGGCCGGATGTCCGCCTTCAGGACGAGCGAGACGCGCGGGCCGAAGCGGCCGACCGCCTCCGTCGCCCGCCGGACGACGTCGAAGACCTCGTCCCACTCGCCCTCGATCGTGGTGAACATCGCGTCGGTGCGGTTCGGCAGGCCGGACTCGCGGACGATGCGGACGGCGGCGGCCACCGCCTCGTGCACCGATCCGTCGTCGTCCGCGCCGCCGCCGCTCGGTGCGACCGAGAACGCCACCAGCATGATGCTCCTCCTAGACATGCGAACGGACCACACGGGCGGTCTCCTCGACGCCGCGCATTTCATTCTTCACCAGGAGCGACGAGGCGTGCCGGCCCGATGACCCCTGCTCGCTGCCCCGATCGAGATGCGAGCGCCCTGTCACGAAGGCGTGAGCCGCGCCGCGATGCCGTCGGCGACGCGACGTGGGACGGTCAGATAGAACTCGCCCCGCGGCGTCGTGAGGGCGAGCGTCGCATCGGCTCCCGAGACGCGCGGCTGCTTGAACACGCTGACGTTCGCACGCCGCACCGCCGACACCTCGAGCTCCGTGACCGTCCGCCGCGGCCGGCCCTCGCCCGGCTCGAAGCGGAGCCGTCCTGGCGCCAGGGAGCAGACCCCGGCCACAGGGTCCGCCGCATCGCCTTGGCGCCGGAGGGCACCGCGCGCGCGTCCCTCTGCGAGCATCCGCCGGTCCTGCCTGCTGCCCGGCGGCGGGAGGAACGCGCCGATCAGCGCCGCGATCAGGTCGCCGAGCTGCAGCAGCACGTCCATCTGGCCGCAGGAGTGGAGAGGGCGTTCTGCCGGCGCGCGTCAGCGCATCAGAAGACGCCGGCGACCTTGAGGACGAAGGCGACGAAGCCGGCGAGCGCGACGACGACCGCGAGGCCGACGAGGAACTGCGGGAATCCGATGCGGTACGGCCTGATCGCCTTGTCGTTGCTCATGCGTGCGCCTTCCTCGATGCTGCGTCCACGACATTCTTCACCAGGAGCGCGCGGGTCATGGGCCCGACGCCGCCGGGGTTCGGGGAGAGCCAGCCGGCGACCTCGGCGACGGCCGGGTCGACGTCGCCGGAGAGCTTCGCCTTGCCGGACTCCGTCGTGCCGACCCGGGTGACGCCGACGTCGAGGACGGCGGCGCCCGGCTTGATCCACTCGGGCTTCACGAGATGCGGGACGCCGACGGCCGCGACGACGATGTCGGCGCGGCGGCACTCCTCCGCGAGGTTCGGCGTGCGCGAGTGCGTGAGCGTGACCGTCGCGTCGAGGCCCTTGCGGGTGAGCAGCAGGCCGAGCGGGCGGCCGACGGTGAGGCCGCGGCCGACGACGGCGACATGCTTCCCGGCGATCTCGACGCCGGCGCGCTGCAGCAGCTCGACGATGCCGGCCGGCGTGCAGGGCAGCGGCGAGGTGATCTCGCCGTCGACGCCGAGCACGAGCCGGCCGAGGTTGGTGGGGTGCAGGCCGTCGGCGTCCTTGCCCGGGTCGATCGCCTCGATCGCCTCGTGCTCGTCGAGGCCCTTCGGCAGCGGGAGCTGGACGATGTAGCCGGTGACGGCCGGGTTCGTGTTGAGGAACTCGATCGCACCGAGCACGTCCGCGCGCGTCGCCGTCTCCGGGAGGTCGACGCGGATCGACTCGACGCCGACCTCGGCGCAGTCGCGGTGCTTGCCGGTGACGTAGGAGACGGAGCCGGGGTCGGCCCCGACGAGGAGCGTTCCGAGACCCGGGTGGATGCCCTGCTCGCGCAGCGACAGCACACGCTCCTTCAGCTCCCCCTTGATCGCCGTCGCGGTCGCGATGCCGTCGAGGACCTGCGCGCTCATGCCCAGCTCCCCGGGCTCGTGAGGCCGGGATACAAGGGGAAGCGCTCGGTGAGCGCCGCGACCCGCTCGCGCAGCCCGGCGGCGTCGGCGCCGAGCAGCGACTGCGCGATGACGTCGGCGACCTCGGTGAACTCCGCGTCCCCGAAGCCGCGCGTCGCGAGCGCCGGCGTGCCGATGCGGACGCCCGACGTCGTCATCGGCGGCCGCGGGTCGAAGGGGACCGAGTTCTTGTTCACCGTGATCCGCGCCTCGTGCAGGCGGTCCTCGGCCTCCTGACCGGTGAGCTCCGAGGCGCGCAGGTCGACGAGGACGAGGTGCACGTCCGTGCCGCCCGTGAGGACGTCGATGCCGGCCGCCTGCGTGTCGGCGGCGACGAGCCGCTCGGCGAGCAGCTTCGCGCCGCGCACGGTCCGCTCCTGCCGGTCCCGGAACTCGGGGGTCGTCGCGAGCTTGAAGGCGGTCGCCTTCGCCGCGACGACGTGCATGAGCGGGCCGCCCTGCAGCCCTGGGAACACGGCGGAGTCGAGCTTCTTCGCGATGGCCTCGTCGTTGGAGAGGATGAAGCCGGAGCGGGGGCCGCCGATCGTCTTGTGCACGGTGCTCGTGACGACGTCCGCGTAGGGCACCGGCGAGGGGTGCAGGCCCGCGGCGACGAGGCCGGCGAAGTGCGCCATGTCGACCCACAGGTAGGCGC
>JAGIAU010000092.1 GCA_017744755.1 Microbacteriaceae bacterium | reverse complement strand
CGGTCTGCGATGCCGCGCACGGGGAGCTCGACGGCGCCGACGCGGCCCACTGGGCGGTCGCAGACCCGGTCCGGACGGGCAGCCGGGCCGCGTACGACCGGGCCTACGACGAGCTCGCCGCCCGCATCCGAGCCCTGCTCCCCCACCTCGCGCCAAGCCCATAGGAGACACCGAAATGGCCACCGAAACCGACACCGACGCCCGCCCCCACGTCCTGTTCCTCTGCGTGCACAACGCGGGCCGCTCCCAGATGGCGCTCGGGTTCTTCGAGCACTACGCAGGCGACCGTGCCGTCGGCACCTCAGGAGGCTCGGAGCCCGCCGATCAGGTGAACCCGGTCGCGATCGCGGTCATGGCGGAGCGGGGCATCGACATCTCGAAGGAGTACCCGAAGCCCTGGACGACCGTCGGCCTGCAGGCCGCCGACGCGATCATCACGATGGGTTGCGGCGACGAGTGCCCCTACTACCCCGGCAAGCGCTACGAGGACTGGGAGCTCACGGACCCGAAGGGCAAGGACCTCGAGACGGTCCGCGCGATCCGCGACGACATCGAGCAGCGGGTCATCGGCCTGCTCGAGTCGCTCGGCGTGCCGGTGACGACGAGGGCGTGAACCCCGATGTCCCGCCGCGTCACCTCACCGGGATACACTCCCCCGCGTGACGGAACCCGCGAAGCAGCCGGCGATGCCGGTGCGCGGTCAGACGCTGGACCGCTCGGCGGCGGAGGAGATCGCGAGAACGCTCCGAGCCGTCGCGGACCCGACGCGCATCCAGATGCTCGGGCTCATCCTCGCCTCGCCGACCGGCGAGACGACCGTCGGCGAACTGGCCGACGCGCTCGGGCTGCGGCAGCCGACGATCACGCATCACGTGCACATCCTCGTCGAGGACGGCGTCGTGGTGAAGGAGCCCATCGGGCGGCAGGTGCGGCTCTCCATCGCCCCGGCGCGGCGAGCGTCGGTCGAGGATCTGCTGCGGTGACGCGATGAGCCGCGAACGCAGCCAGCCGCGGCCCATCGACCAGGCGGACGCGCTCCGCCGCGCGGCGCAGATCTCCGCCGCCGCCGATGCCGATCGGCTCCGCATCCTGAGCTCGATCGCCGCCGAGCCCGCCGGCGGTCTCGGCGCGCACCAGATCGCCCGGCGCGTCGACGCCGAGGAGCACACGGTCGACCTCCAGCTTGATGCGCTCGAGGCGGCCGGGCTGATCGAGCGGGTCGACGGCGAGACGGTGCTGCTCACCGCCGACGCCTGGATGCGATTCGGACGGCTGCTCGCCGCGGCGCCGGGCCAGGCAGGTCTGCGCCGGGTCGGCGACGCCGGCCTGCCGCCGACCGTGGAGCGGATCGCGCGGCAGCTGCAGTACCGCTACGCGAGCGTGTTCTCCCCGGAGACCGTGCGCAAGTACGTCGCCGAGAGCTATGCACTGCTCGCGGAGCGAGCCCGCATCCGCACCTACCTGCCGACGCTCACGACGAAGTACGCGACCGATCGGCTGAGCGCCCTCGCGACGGCGAGCGGACTGAGCCCGAAGGGGACACCGGAGGTGCTCTTCGTCTGCGTGCACAACGCGGGGCGCTCCCAGCTCGCGTCCTCGATCATGCAGCACATCGCCGGCGACCGGATCCATGTCCGATCGGCCGGCACCGCCCCGGCGCCGGCAGTCGAGCCCGCGATCCGCCGTCTCCTCGACGAGATCGGCGTGCCGTTCGCGCAGGAGTTCCCGAAGCCGCTGACGACCGAGGTCGTCCAGGCCTCCGACGTCGTCGTGACGATGGGCTGCGGGGACGCGTGTCCGGTGTATCCAGGACGGCGCTACCTGAACTGGGAGCTCGACGACCCGGCGGCGCTGCCGATCGACGGCGCCCGTCGGGTGCGCGACGAGGTCTACGACCGCGTCGAGCGGCTCACCGCTTCGATCACCTGAGCCGACTCCGCGGGCTCCGTCGTCACGGCATAGCCGATCGTCCGCACCGAGGCGATCGGGAGCGGCCGCTCCGGCACGGCGGCGCGCAGCTCGTGGCGGATGGTCTTGATCGCCGAGCGCACGCCGATCACGCTCCAGTCGATCCCGTGCACCGGATGCACCCGCGCCACGATCTCGCGCGCGGGCACGACGCGCGGGGACTCCGCCATGAGCAGCTCGAGGACGTCGAACGGACGACGCGGCAGCCGCACCTCCGACCCGTGCCACTGCACGCGGTGCTCCCCCGTGCGCAGCTCAAGCGCCCCGCAGCGCAGCACGCGGTCAGCCTCCGGCTCCGGCTCGTGCAGCGCGTCGACGATGGCGCCGAGCTTGGCCGGGGTGACCGGCAGCTCAACGACCCGCACGTCGGGATGGCTGAGCAGGCCCCGCCAGCGTTCGAGATCGGCGGGAAACCGCACTCCGATGATCACCGGCGTCCCGGTCAGCGCCTGCACGGCCTCGACGAGCGATTCGGCGTCTTCCCCGGCGCTGTCGGCCGGGATCACGACCGCACTGGCCGGATCGCGGGCGAGCCGCGCGAGGGCATCGAGGGCCCCGCTCGCCCCGGAGAGCGCAAGCCCGCGCTGGCGATACTCGGCCGGCCGGCCACGCACCACGAGCTCCGAGTCGCCGTCGAGCACGACCACCCGGGCCGGCCAGACCAGGGCGACGGTGCTCATCCGAAGCGTCCCGAGATGTAGTCCTCCGTCCGCTGGTCCTGCGGGTTCTCGAAGATCTGTGCCGTCTTGCCGAACTCGACGAGCACGCCGGTGCGGTCGCCGCTCGTCTCGTCGACCTGGGCGGTGAAGAACGCGGTGCGATCGGCGACGCGCGCCGCCTGCTGCATGTTGTGCGTGACGATCACGATCGTGTATTCGTCGCGCAGCTCGTGCATGAGGTCCTCGATCTTCGCCGTCGCGATCGGGTCGAGCGCCGAGCAGGGCTCGTCCATCAGGATCACGTCGGGCTTCACCGCGATCGTCCGGGCGATGCAGAGTCGCTGCTGCTGGCCGCCGGAAAGGCCGAGCGCGGACTGCTTGAGCTTGTCCTTCACCTCGTCCCAGAGCGCGGCCTTGGTGAGCGCCTCCTCGACGAGGTCGCCCATGTCGTCGACGCGCATCCCGTTGACCCGAGGACCGTAGGCGATGTTGTCGTAGATCGACTTCGGGAAGGGATTGGGCTTCTGGAACACCATGCCGATCCGCCGCCGCACCTCGATGGCATCGACGCGCTTGCCGTAGATGTCCTCGCCCATGAACGTGACGCGGCCGTCCACGCGGGCGCCGTCGATGAGATCGTTCATCCGGTTCAGCGAACGCAGCAGCGTCGACTTGCCGCACCCCGACGGGCCGATGAGCGCCGTCACCTCATGGATGCCGAACGGCAGCGAGACGTCGGTGACCGCCCGGAAGCTCCCGTAGTACACGTCGACGTGCTCGCACTCGAGCTGGCCGTACGGCCGGTCGGGCAGGCTCGCTCCGGTACGGACTGCGGTGTGGATGACCACGGACTACCACCGTTTCTGGAACTTGTTCCGGATGACGATCGCGACGGCGTTCATCGCGACGAGGAGGACGAGGAGGAGGATGCTGGTCGCCGCGGCGAGTTCGTGGAAGCCGTCCTGGGGACGGCCCGTCCAGTTGAAGATCTGGATCGGCATCGTCGTGTAGCCGCTCGCGAAGCCGTTCGGGTCGAAGGTCAGGTAGACGAGCCCGCCGAGCAGCAGCAGCGGCGCCGCCTCCCCGAGCGCCCGGGAGAGCGCGAGGATCGTGCCGGTCGCGATGCCCGGGATGGCTGCCGGGAGCGTGTTCCGCAGCGTCGTCTGCAGCGGCGTCGCACCGAGCGCGAGCGACCCCTGCCGGATCTCGAGCGGCACAGCGCGGAGGGCTTCACGCGTCGCGATGATGATGACCGGGAGGATGAGCATCGCGAGGGCGAGCGCGCCGACCCACACCATGTTCTTGTTCGCGATGCCGAGCAGCGCGAGCGCCGACAGCGTCAGCATGCCGTAGACGATCGACGGGATCGCGGCGAGGTTCTGGATGTTGACCTCGATGAAGCGGTTGAACCAGTTCTTCTGATTCGAGAACTCCTCCAGGTGCACGGCGGCGGCGATGCCGAGCGGGATCGCCATGATCGCCGTCGCGAGGATGACCCAGAGCGAGCCGAGGATCGCCGGGCGGGCGCCGGCCCGTTCCGGCGCGGAGGCGGGGAACTCGGTGAACAGGCGGAGGTCGAGGCGGGCCGCGCCGTCGAGCAGGGTCGTCGCGACGAGCACGACGAGGAAGAGCAGTGCGAAGAAGAGACAGAACCACAGGGCGCCGAGGAAGAGGAGCGGACGGAGACTGTGCTCCCCGCCGCGCGCCCGGCCCTCCAGCGTGCGCTCCACGACTCGACCGATCCCGTATGTCGCCATCAATACGCCTTCCGCACGCGCCGGACGATCGAGATGCTCACGAAGTTCACAGCGAGGGTGATGATGAAGAGCAGCAGTCCGACGGCGAAGAGCGTGTCGTACTCGAGCGAGCCGACGACCGAGTCGCCGAGCGCCGCCTGCGCGATGAACGCCGTCATCGTCTGGCCGGCCTCGAGCGGACCGGCGACGAGCCGCGCCTGCTGCCCCGCGGCGAGTGCGACGATCATCGTCTCGCCGACCGCGCGGGACACGCCGAGGATGACGGCGGCGACGATGCCGGAGATCGCGGCGGGGAAGATGACGCGGAGCGTGGTCTGCATGCGGTTCGCGCCGAGCGCAGCCGATCCCTGGCGGAGTGCGTTCGGCACGGCCGAGAGCGCGTCCTCGCTGATCGAGGCGATCGTCGGGATGATCATGACGCCCATCACGAACCCGGCGGCGAGGACGCTGAACGAGCCGGTCTGCAGCTGCAGCCAGTCCTTGAGCACGGTCGCCTGGATGAACTGCACCGCGAAGTAGCCGTAGACCACGGTCGGGATGCCGGCGAGCACCTCGAGCACGGGCTTCAGCACCTTCCGGACCCGCCAGTGGGCGTATTCGGAGAGCAGCACCGCGGCGCCGAGGCCGAGCGGGACGGCGAAGAGGAGAGCGATGAGCGTCGTCCAGAGCGTCGCGGTGACGAGCGGCAGCACGCCGAAGGACGCATCCGCGAACCGGGGGGCCCAACGCGTGCCGAAGAGGAACTCGACGATCGGGACCTCGGCGAAAAACCCGATCGACGGGATCACGAGCGCGAGGACGATGCCGATCGTGATGACGACCGTGGCGGCTGCCGCGACGCGGAAGAGCAGGCGCACGGCCGCCTCAGCGGGGCGCGGCCGCCCTTCGAGCTGGCCGCGGAATGCGGTGGTCGTCATCTGTGCGTTCCTTCTCTTCCGTGAGGAGGGACCGGGGCGGCCATGCGTCCAACATCCGCCGCCCCGGTCCTGGCCGGTCCGCCCGATCAGCCGATCGAGGCGAGTTCCTCGGTCGCGGTGGAGACCTGCTCATCGGTCAGCGGCACGAAGAGCGCCGCCTCGGCCGTGGCGACCGCGTTCGCGACCCAGTAGTCGACGAACGCCTTGACCTGCGGCTTCGTGTCGTACGACTCGTTCTTCACATAGACGAAGAGCGGGCGGCCGAGCGGCGTGTAGGTGCCGTCCTGCACGGTCTGGGTCGACGGGAAGATGCAGCCGTCGCCGCCGTCGATCTCGACGCCCTTGATGATGTCCGCGTTCTCCTCGAGGTAGCTCAGACCGAAGTAGCCGAGCGCGCCCTGCTCGCCCGAGACGCCCTGGATGGTGACGTTGTCGTCCTCCGACGGGCTGTAGTCGGTGCGGCTCGCACCCTCTTCGCCGTTGATGGCGCCCGTGAAGTAGTCGAACGTGCCCGAGTCGGTGCCCGCGCCGTACAGCGTCAGCGGCACGTCGGGGAAGGACGGGTCGACCTGATTCCAGTTCGTGACGACGCCCTCGGACTCGGGTGCCCAGATCTTGTTGAGCTGCTCGACCGTAAGGCACTGCGCCCAGTCGTTCTCGGGGTTCACGACGACGGACAGACCGTCGTTCGCGATCACGATCTCGGTGAACTCGATGCCGGCATCGGCGCAGGCCTCCGCCTCCTCGTCCTTGATCGGGCGCGACGCGTTCGACAGGTCGGTCTCGCCGGCGCAGAAGGTCTTGAAGCCGCCGCCGGTGCCGGAGATGCCGACCGTGACCTGCACGTCGGGGTTCTCCGAGCGGAAGAGGTCGGCCGCCGCCTCGGCGAGCGGGCCGACCGTCGACGAGCCGTCCGCGGCCACGGGGCCGCTGAACGTCTCGGCGGCCGGCTCGGAGGGGGCGGGGTCGGTGGTGGCCGCGGGCTGCGAGGCGCAGCCCGACAGGAGCAGCGCGACGACCGCAGCCGCGGCGCCGACGCCAGCGATGCTGGACTTGGTGTTCACTGTGTAGATCCCTTCGCGGACGGGTGCACCGCCCTCTGCTGGACTCGTCGGGGATCCCCGACGGAATCATAGAAGGGTGTCTATGTAAACACGAGATGAACTCGAAGCGACATCGGGATTTACATAGGTGACCGTCTATGTAAATCCACGAGATCGCCTCACCGATCCCGAGCGCGAGCGTTCTGCCCTCGGATTCCGACGTTCTGCGGATCTTCCGACCTTGCAACATCGGAATGTGCGCGGAACGTCGGAATCCGTGGGTGCCCGGGGACTCGGGCGCCCGGTGCTCCGGTGCTCGGGCGCGCGAGCACGGCACGGCGGCGCGTCCGGCGCGCCCCGCGCCCCGCGCCCGGCAGAACGCTCAGCTCCAGCGCGCCAGCACCGCTCCCGCCGCGGCGACCACGGCCATGACGAGCGCCGCGGCGGCGTAGCCGCCGGCAGCGTCCGCGACGAGGGGCCCGACCGCGGGCGCGAAGGCGGCGATGATCGTGACGGGGGCCGCGAAGGCACCGTTGATCGCGCCGTAGTTGCGCGTGCCCCAGCGGTCGGAGACGGCGGTCGCGTTGACGAGGGTCTGCGCGCCGCGCACCGCGCCGGCGAGCACGCCGACGCCGACGAGCAGCCAGGCGGGCTCCGGGACGAGGCCCATCGCCGCGAGCGAGCCGGCGGCGAGCAGCGCGGTGACCGCGAGCGGCACCCACGGCCTCGAGCCGCGCGGCAGCACGAGGAACAGGACGCGCCCCACGACCTGCCCCGCCCCGAGCAGGCCGAGCCCGAGCGCGGCGAGCTCGAAGGTCATGCCGCGCTCCATGAAGAGCGGGATCGCGGTGAGCGTGACGGCGTACACCGCGATCGTGACGGCGAGCGTCGACAGCTCGAGGAACCAGAAGCGGCGCGTCCGCAGCACCGTCGACACCGTGTGGTGCTCGGCACCGGGGTGATGCTCGATCGGCGCCCACTCGCGTTCGAGCGGGCACCAGTGGATCGGCACCGTCACGACCGCGAGGATGCCGGCGAGAACGAGGAACGCCGTCCGCCAGTCGGTCACGGCCAGCAGCGCCGCGATGACCGGCGCGAACACCGTCGAGGCGAGCCCGCCCGCGAGCGTCACGATCGTCAGCGGGCCCTGGCGGCGCTCGCCGTAGCGCCGCGTGACGACGGTGAACGCGGCCTGGTACAGCACGCAGGCCTGCGCGACGCCGACGACGACCCAGCCGAGTGCGAACACGAAGGGGTCCGGCGCGACGGCGACGACGGCGAAGCCCGCGACCGCGAGCACCGAGCCGGTCGTCATGACGAGCCGCGGCCCGCGCCGGTCGAGGACCCGCCCGACGACGATGCCGGCGAGCGCCGAGACGACGAGCCCGACCGAGAACAGCCCGTTCACGAGGGCGAGGCCCCAGCCGGTCTCCTCCGCGATCCGCGGTCCCGCGACGATGACGCCGTAATAGAGAACGCCCCAGCTCACGACCTGCCCGAGCGACAGCGCGGCCAGGCGGACGCGCTCGGCGACGATGCCGGAGCCCGACGGGGGGTCCGCGGCCGACGTCGCGACGTCGTCGT
>JAGIAU010000091.1 GCA_017744755.1 Microbacteriaceae bacterium | reverse complement strand
GGATGACGGCGACCTCGGTGCCGATCTGCGTGATCGCGGTGAACGTCGCGCCCGGGTCGCCCCAGCCCGCGAGCTTGCCGACGATCTCGAGGTGCGCGCTCGAGGAGATCGGGAGGAACTCGGTCAGGCCTTGCACCAGGCCGAGGATGATCGCCTCGAAGAATCCCACCCGGCGAGCCTAGGGGTTCGCGGAGGCCGATTCCGGCGAAACCCCGAGCAGGAAGTCGGTCAGCACGGCGGTGCCGAAGTCCAGGGCGTCGAGGGGCACGCGCTCGTCGACGCCGTGGAACAGCCCGGGGAAGTCGAGCTCGGCCGGCAGCCGCAGCGGCGCGAAGCCGTAGCCGGTGATGCCGAGCGTGCTGAGCGCCTTGTTGTCCGTGCCGGCCGGCATCAGGTACGGCAGCACCGGTGCGCCGGGGTCGTGCCGCTCGATGACCGCCTTGATCGCCTCGACGGTCCGGCCCTCGAAGGGGAACTCGAGGCCGACATCGCTGCGGACCACCTCGAGCTCGACGCCCTCGGGCAGCAGGGCGCGGATCGCGTCGAGCACGCGCTGCTCCTGGCCGGGCAGCGGGCGGAGGTCGATGAGCGCCTCGGCCCGGTCGGGGATGACGTTGTGCTTGTAGCCGGCGGTCAGGACGGTGGGGTTGCTCGTGTTGCGCAGGGACGGGAGCAGGAAGCCGGCGGCGGTGCCGGTGCGGGCGACGAGGGCGTCGGCCCTTCGACTCGGCTGCGCCTCGCTCAGGGGGCCAGTTCGACTCGGCTGCGCCTCGCTCAGGGAGCCAGTTCGACTCGGCTGCGCCTCGCTCAGGGAGCCAGGCTCATGGTCCCCTGTGCCAGCCGAGGGCGAGTCGAGCTGGTCCCCTGAGCGAGCGGAGCGAGTCGAAGGGTTCGCATCGAGGAGCCGCTCCAGCTCCGCCAGCAGCGCCTCCGTCGTGCGGGTCAGCTCGACCGGCCACTCGTGGCGGCCGATCGCGGCGACCGCCTCGGCGAGTCGCGTCAGCGCGTTCTCCCGGACCAGGCGCGAGCCGTGCGCGGCGGGGCCGTGGGCGACGATGCGGACCCAGACGAGCGCCTTCTCCCCCGTCTGCAGCAGGTAGGCACGCCGGCCGGCCACGTCGATCGAGTAGCCGCCGACCTCGCTGATCGCCTCCGTCGCGCCGGCGAAGAGCTCGGGGTGGTGCTCGACGAGCCAGTGCGAGCCGTACTGGCCGCCGTTCTCCTCGTCGGCGAAGAACGCGACGACGAGCTCCCGCTCCGGCAGCCGCCCGGACTCGAGGATGTCGCCGATCGCGGTGACGATCATCGCGTCCATGTCCTTCATGTCGACCGCGCCGCGGCCCCAGAGCATGCCGTCGCGCACCTCGCCGCCGAACGGGTCGACCGACCAGGCGGCGGGGTCGGCCGGCACGACGTCGGTGTGACCGTGGACGACGAGCGCGGGGAGGTCCGTGCGGCGGCCGGGGACGCGGACGACGACGCTCGTGCGCCGCGGTGCGGACTCGAAGTACTGCGGCGCGAGGCCGAGCGCGCGCAGTCGCTCGCCGAGGTACTCCGCGGCCTCGGTCTCGCCCCTCGACCTCCCCTCGCCCCAGTTCGTCGTGTCGAAGCGGATGAGGTCGCGCGCCGTGGCCGCAGTCGGGCCGAGCACCGGCAGATCGGTCCCGTCGGTCGCGTCGCCCATGCTGCCAGTCTGCCCGAGTGTGCTGCGAGTGTGCAGTCTGCGCGAGTGCGGTCTGCGCGAGTGTTCTGCGAGTGTGCGGTCTGCGCCCCCTATCGGGTGAGGGAGGGGCAGCAACTGCACGCTCGCGGCATGCGGCGGGCGCGGGAGGGGCGGCAACTGCACACTCGCGGTCCTCGGCGGGCGCGCGCGGGCGCGTGCGGGCGAGAGCGGGGGCGCGCGGCGGGCGAGCCAGGGGGCGGTGCGCGGCGGGCCGCGCCGATAGGGTGAGCGCGTGAGCTCGCAGAGTCCCGCCGCCTCGTTCGCTCCGCCCGCCATCGCCTTCGGGCCGAGATGGCCCGTCGCCAGCACGCTCGTCCGCGATCAGGTGCTCGAGACCGCCGCCGCGCACCCCGGCAGCCCGGCGCTCAAGGAGGGCGCCACGACGACGAGCTACGCCGAGCTCGCCGACGGCGCGGGCGCCATCGCCCGCTGGCTGCTGCGCAACACGGACGTCGCCGCGCAGACCGAGCCCATCGTCGCCGTCGTCGGCGGCCGCTCCTCGAAGCTCATCACGACGCTGCTCGGCATCTGGCGCGCCGGCGCCGTCTACCTGCCGATCGCCTCCGACTACCCGATCTCGCGCATCCAGTACCTCATCGGGGACGCGAAGCCCGCCGTCACGATCGTCGACCATGCGACGACGGACGCCGAGCTCGTCGGCGAGATCGCCCGGCTCACCACGGCGGTCGGCATCGACGAGGTGCTCGCGGGCGCCCCGGCGGCCGGCGCCGAGCCGGAGCTCGACGCGCTGCTCGACCCGCACCGCTCCGGCGCCTCCGCGGCCTACGTCATCTACACCTCCGGCTCCACCGGGAACCCGAAGGGCACCGTCCTCACCCACGGGAACATCCGCAACTTCGTCGCCGCCCACCTCGTCGACATCGGCCTCACCATGGCGGACCGCCAGGGCTGGTCGGGGAACGTCTCCTTCGACGCCTCCGTCGCCGACATCTGGCCGGCGCTCAGCGAGGGGGCGACGATCTGCATCGCGCCGCCGCACGCCAACGAGAACCTCCGCGTCCTCCTCGACTGGCTCCGCGACGACCGGGTCACGTGCACCCTCGTGCCCACCGCCGTCGTCAACATGCTCTTCGGCCTCGAGGACGAGTGGTGGCACGACCTCAGCCTCCGCGTCATGCTCACCGGCGGCGACCGGCTCACGCGGCGTCCGCCGTCCGGGCTCCCGTTCTCCTTCATCAACGCCTACGGGCCGACCGAGGCGACCGTGTGGACGACGCTGCAGCGCGTTCCCTCCATGCCGCTGCGCTTCGGATCCCAGGCGCCGTCGATCGGGCACCCGATCACCAATGCGTTCATCACGATCCTCGACGAGGACCTCCGGCAGTGCGTCGTCGGGCAGCAGGGCGAGCTGTGCATCGGCGGCGCGGGCGTCGCGCGCGGCTACCTGCACCGGCCGGACGTGACGCGGGAGAAGTTCGTGCACGACTTCTGGAGCGACCCCGGCCTCGGCTCGGTCCTCTATCGCACCGGCGACCAGGCGGTGCTGCTGCCGGGCGGGCTGCTGCAGTTCGTCGGCCGGTCCGACCGGCAGATCGCGCTGCAGGGCTTCCGCATCGAGGCGGGCGAGGTCGAGGCGGTCCTCATGGCGGACGAGCACGTCAAGGAGGCGGTCGTCAAGCGCCACGACTACGAGAACCTCGGGCCGCGCCTCATCGCCTTCGTCACGCTCCGCGACCGCGCGAAGGCGGCCGAGCACCCGATCGAGGCGATCCGCGAGCGGATGCGCGAGAAGGTGCCCGCCTACATGGTGCCGAACCAGTTCGTCATCCTCGACGAGATGCCGATGACGCCGAACGGCAAGGTCGACGAGAAGGCGCTCACCCCGCCGCCGCGCAGCCGGGAGGCGCTCGTCGCCGACGACGCGCTCACCGCGGCGTATCGCGCACCGTCGTCCGCCGCCGAGCAGCGGGTCGCCGAGGTGTTCGCCGACGTCCTCGCGATGGACCTCGTCGGCGTCGACGACGACTTCTTCGACATCGGCGGCGACTCGCTCGCCGGCGTCGCCGTCATGGCACGGCTCGAGAAGTCCTTCGACACGGCGCTGCCGACCGACGCGCTGCAGCAGGCGCCGACGCCCGCCGCGCTCGCGGCGCTCATCACGGGCGAGGCGGGGGTCCCGGCCGCCGCGGCGCCCGCCTCCCGCGACTGGGAGGCGGAGTCCCGGCACGAGCTCCCCGTGCCGCAGCGCACCTCCGTCGCGGAGGACGCCGCGGTCTTCGTCACCGGCGCGGGCGGCTTCATCGGCGGCGCCGTCGTCGCCGAGCTGCTCGCCCGCGACCCGCGGCTCACGGTGAACGCCCTCGTCCACTCCCCGGAGAGCGGCGACCGGCTGCTCGCGCGCTTCGACGCCGACCGCGCGCGGCTCCGCGTCCTCGTCGGCGATCTCGGCTCCCCCGAGTTCGGCCTCGGCGAGGCGGAGCAGCGGCTCCTCGTGGAGCACACCCGCGCGGTCGTCCACATGGGCGCCCAGGTCAACCACTTCAAGACCTACGAGGCGCTCCGCGCCGACAACGTCGAGGCGACCTCCACCGCGGCGGAGCTCGCCTGGGTCGCCGGAGGCGGGACGGTGCCGATCGTGTTCACCTCCTCCATCTCGGTGGACGACGAGAGCGGCCCGGACGGGCTGAGCGCGAACGGCTACGCCCGCGGCAAGCAGATCGCCGAGCGGCGCCTGCAGCACGCCGGCGAGCAGGGCCTGCCGGTGCGGGTGCTGCGCGTCGGGCGGGCGCTGCCCGACAGCCGCGGCGGCGCGTTCAACCCCAATGACACGCTGCAGATCTTCTTCAGCGCCTGCGCGGCGCTCGGTGCGACGCCCGCGTGGCGGTTCACCGAGCCGGGGCATCCCGTCGACGGCGTCGCCCGCGCCATCGTCGATGCGGCGCTCGACCCCGCGCCGGCCCCCGGCGCCGAGGTGCGCTACCCGCCGATGGCCTCCTGGTCCTCGGCCGCGTTCGCGGCGGCGCTCGAGTCGCTGCGGCCGCTCCGCGAGGTGGCGTGGGACGAGTGGGTCGCGCTGCTGCAGGCGGACGGCGGCATCACGGCGCAGCGCGCGCTCGCCCTGCTCAGCGCGAACAGCTCCGAGGACCTCCTCCGCGACAACTCGGCGGAGACCGCCGAGTACATCGCGCGGATCGGGGCGGCGACGAACGCCCTCGACGCCGCCTACTACGCGGCCACCGCGGCGGAGCTGCTGCGCGAGTGAACCTCCTCGGCGGGGCGCTCGCGGGCATCGGCGGACTCGTCGGCGTCGGCGTGGACCTCGCCGAGGTCGGGCGGTTCCGCGCGCTCGCGGAGCGCACGCCGGAGCTGCTCGAGCGGATGTTCCGCGCGGAGGAGCTCGCGGCGGTCCCCGCCGACGGACCGGGGCGCTGGCGGCTGCTCGCCGCCCGCTTCGCGCTCAAGGAGGCCGTCGCGAAGGCGCTCGGCGCGCCGCCCGGACTCGACTGGCGGGACTGCGCGGTGTCCTGCGCCGGGAGCGCGTTCTCCATCCGCCTGCTCGGGCCCGCAGCGGAGCACGCCGCCGCGCTCGGCATCGCGGACTGGCGCCTGTCCGTCGACGTGGAGGCGGGCCGGGTCGTCGCGGTCGCCCTCGCGGTGCCGGACATCGCGGCAGGCTAGTCCCGCCTCCAGGATCGCCGCGATGAGCGCGGCGGCGCCTGCTGGCATCCGTCCCCCCGGATTCAGCCCCCTACCCGCTCGATGTTAGGCGCGGCCGTCCCCCTCCCCGCCCATCCGCCTACTCATTTCCGTCGAGCCGTTTTCAGGGACAGAGCGGGGTATGAACGCGTATTGCGCTCGAACCCCCTCCTGTCCCTGAAAACGGATCGAGACGGGCCCGGGAAAACGGATCGAGACGGGCCCGGAGAAGAGATCGAGACGGCGGGGGAACGCGCGGGCGGGTTCAGAGGCGGGTGACGACGAAATCGGGGGGCGTCGCGAGGGTCTGCGCGACCACGCAGTAGCGCTCCGTGGCGACGGCCATCTTCGCGAGCCGCTCGTCGTCGGCGTCCGTGTCGACCGCGATCGTCACGCGGATGCCCTGGATGCCGACGGGCACCTCCCGGTCGAGGCCGAGCGTGCCGCGGGCGTCCCAGGTGCCGGTCGCGGTGAGCTCGGCGCGCCGGATGTCGACGCCGGAGGCGGTCGCGACCGCGCGGAACGTCGTGCCCGCGCAGCCGAGCAGCGCCTGCAGCAGCAGATCGGCGGAGCAGGCGTCGAGGCCCGTGCCGCCCGCGGCCGGGTGCAGCCCCGCGCGCACGGCGCCCGTGAAGCCGTCGACGGTCACGGTCACGCCCGGCTCCGCGAAGGACGCGGTCGCGCGCGATGGGATCGCGGCGCTGGCCGGGTCCGCGCGGTACTGCTCCTTGAGCGGGGCCTGGGCCGCGCGGAGGGCGTTCTGGTCCATCAGCGATCCTTCCGGCGGCGCGCCGTGATGACGCCCGTGTCGAAGCCGAGCAGGTGCAGGCCGCCGTGGAAGCGCGCGTGCTCGATCTTCACGCAGCGGTCCATGACGACCCGGAGGCCCTTCGCCTCGGCGTCGCGGGCCGCCTCCTCGTTCCAGATGCCGAGCTGCACCCAGATCGTCGGCGAGCCGAGCGCGACGACCTCGTCGACGACGGACGGGATCGCGTCCGGCCGGCGGAACACGACGACGACGTCCGGCACGGACGGCAGCTCGGCGAGCGAGGCGTGGACGTCGCGGCCCAGGATCTGCGTGCCGGCCGCCTTGGGGTTCACGAAGAACAGCTCGTAGTCGCTGTCCTGCACGAGGTAGGTCCCGACGAAGTAGGAGCCGCGCGAGGGGTCCGGCGACATGCCGACGACGGCGATGGAACGCGCCTGGTCGAGGATCGCCTTGCGCTCCAGCGCGCTCGGGCCGACCCAGGTGCGGTCCTTCCGCGCCGTGCGGGCGAGGGCGGAGCCGCTCGGGACGGCGCAGGTGATGCCGCTCGGCAGGACGACGGTCTCCTCGCCCTCGGCGGGCAGCGCGCCGAGCGCGTTCGCGAACTGGATGGCCATGGCTACTCCCCCGCCCCGGCGAGCGCCTGATCGAGGTCGGCGATGATGTCCTCGACATCCTCGATGCCGACGGAGATGCGGACGAGGCCCGGCAGCACGCCCCCCGCGAGGAGCTGCTCCTCGGTGAGCTGCGCGTGCGTCGTCGACGCGGGGTGGATGACGAGCGTCTTCGCATCGCCGATGTTCGCGAGGTGGCTCGCGAGGTTCACCCCGTCGATGAACGCCCGCCCGGCTGCCCGACCCCCCTTCACGACGAAGCCGAACACGCTGCCCGGCCCCTTCGGGAAGTAGCGCTGCGCCCGCTCGTGGTGCGGGTGCGAGGCGAGGCCCGACCAGGTGACGCGCTCGACGCGCGGGTCCGCTTCGAGCCATTCCGCGACCGTCCGAGCGTTCTCCACATGCTGCTGCATGCGCAGCGGCAGGGTCTCGAGGCCCTGCGCGAGCAGCCAGGCGGAGTGGGCGGAGAGGACGGGGCCGATGTCGCGGAGCTGCTCGGCGCGCAGCCGCGTGAGGAAGGCGTATTCCTGGAAGTTGCCGTTCCACTCGAGTCCGCCGTAGTGCGGGACGGGCTCGGAGAAGAGCGGGAAGCGCTCGCTCGTCCAGTCGAAGCGGCCCGACTCGACGACGACGCCGCCGAGGGTCGTGCCGTGGCCGCCGAGGAACTTCGTCGCCGAGTGCGTGACGATGTCGGCGCCGTGCTCGATGGGTCGGTTCAGGTACGGGGTGGCGACGGTCGAGTCGACGATGAGCGGGATGCCGTGCGCGTGCGCGAAGTCCGCGAGGCCCTCGAGGTCGGCGATGTCGCCCGAGGGGTTCGACACGGACTCCACGAAGATCAGCTTCGTCTCCGGCCGGATCGCCGCGGCGTAGTCGGCCGGGTCCGTGCCGGGGATGAACGTCGTGTCGACGCCGAAGCGGCGCAGCGTCACGTCGAGCTGCGTGACCGTGCCGCCGTAGAGGCTCTGCGCCGCGACGATGTGGTCGCCCGCGCCCGCGAGGGCCGCGAAGACGAGGAACTCGGCGCCCATGCCGGAGGCCGTCGCGACGGCGCCGAGCCCGCCCTCCAGCGAGGCGATCCGCTCCTCGAAGGCGGCGACCGTCGGGTTCGACAGGCGGGAGTAGATGTTCCCGTACTTCTGCAGCGCGAAGCGCGCCGCCGCGTCCTCCGTGCCGTCGAAGACGAAGGCCGTGGACTGGTGGATCGGCAGGGCGCGGGAGCCGTGCTCGGCGTCCGGGATGTTCCCCGCGTGGATCGCGCGCGTGCGGAATCCGTATCGGCGATCGAGCTGCGGCATTACTCCAAGGTATTCGGCGGCGGCGGAGCGTTACGCCATGTGACACCGCGTGACAGAAGGTTTCGTCACGAATCGGTCGCCGGCGAGCGGATCTGCCATGGTCGATCCCCATGACCACTGCCACGCTGACGCGCGCCGCGCTCGAGCTGCGCCTCCGCGGCGTCGGCAAGCGCTTCCCGCTCGCCGGCGGCGGCGAGCGGCGCGTCCTCGACGGTATCGACCTCGAGGTCCGGGCCGGCGAGATCATCGCGCTGCTCGGGGCCTCCGGCTGCGGCAAGTCGACGCTGCTGCGTCTCGTCGCCGGCCTCGACGAGGCCTCGGCCGGCGAGGTCGTGATCGGAGAACGCCCCGTGCAGGAGGTCGACCAGCGCTGCGCGGTCGCCTTCCAGGAGCCCCGGCTGCTGCCCTGGCGCACGATCGAGCGGAACGTCCGCCTCGGCCTCCCGCCCCGCACCGCCCGCGAGGACGGCGACCGCCGCGTCGTCGAGCTGCTCCGGCTCGTGCAGCTCTCGGAGGCCGCCGCCTCGCGGCCCCGGCAGGTGTCCGGCGGCATGGCGCAGCGCGCCTCGCTCGCCCGCGCCCTCGCCCGCAATCCCGGCGTGCTGCTGCTCGACGAGCCGTTCGGCGCGCTCGACGCGCTCACCCGCATCACGATGCAGGACCTGCTCATCGACGTGCACG
>JAGIAU010000090.1 GCA_017744755.1 Microbacteriaceae bacterium | reverse complement strand
GTCGTACAGCGTCTTGGCGACGAGGCCGACGGCCTCGTTCTCGCGGACGCCGGGGCGGAGGAAGCGGTACAGCTCCTCGTATGCCCCGTCGACCATGGACGCCGCCTGCGTGAGGAGGCGGATCTCGTCGGAGGTCTTGATGCGGCGCGCCTCCATGAAGACCTGCTGGCCGTCGACGACCTCGATCCCCTCCTTCTGCAGCGCGAAGAGGACGGGGAGCTCGATGACGTCGACGCCGAGGGGCTCGTTCTGCAGCCCGAACCTCTCCAGCTCGCGCTTGATCTTTCGGGCCACGTCCCCGGCGAGGTCCGCATCCGGGGGGAACGCGCCGCGGAGGGTCGAGATGCCCGCGCGCGCGCCCGACTCGAGACGCGTCTTCTTCGCGCCGGCGTGCGGCTTCGAGGGGTCGGCGTCGGCCTCCTGCGTGGTGACGTCGAGCCACGGGTTGTACAGCGCGTGGTGCTTCGCGGCGGAGCCGAAGTCCCAGACGATCGGGTCGGTCTTGCGGGTCACCAGGCAGAAGCGGATGAGCTTGTCCATCGCCCAGGTGCCGATATGGGTGCCGGAGGCGTACCGGATGTTCGAGAAGTCGAATGCGAGGACGGCGCCGAGCGAGGACTCCTCCAGCTTCTGGTGAAGCCGCGCGAGACGGGCGTCGCGGAGCCGTTCGAAGTCGACGCGCTCCTCCCAGTCGACGGCGTTCGTGCCTGTGGAACCGGTGCTCTTCATCGAGTCCTCCTGGAGGAGTGGCGTTAACCTTTACCGCGCACAAGCGTACAGCACGGCTTAACGGGTATGCTCAGCGGAATCGATTCGACCTCGGAGGCAATTTGACGCCCGCAACGAGCATCGGAGCTCGCCTGAGGGATGCCAGGACGGAGCGCGGCCTCAGCCTGCGCAGCGTCGCGCAGGCTCTCGGCGTCTCCGCCAGCCTGGTGTCCCAAGTGGAGACCGGGAAGACGCAGCCGTCCGTCTCGACGCTGTACGCCATCGCCAATCACCTCGGCGTCTCGCTCGACGAGCTGCTCGGCATCGCGCCGACCGGCGTGCGCCCGGCACCGGCGATGTTCGGCCACATCGGGGTCCCGCTGCCGAACGTGCAGCGCGGCCAGGACAACCCGGTCATCGAGATGGAGAACGGCGTCCGGTGGGAGCGGCTCGCGGTCGGCTCCGGTGGTCCGGCGGACGCGCTCCTCGTCACGTACGAGCCCGGTGCCTCGTCCTCCGTGGAGGGCAAGCTCATGCGGCACGCGGGCGTCGAGCACGCCTACATGCTCGAGGGGGAGCTCACGCTGCAGCTCGACTTCGACACGTACACGCTGCGCCCGGGCGACTCGCTGCAGTTCGAGTCGGTGCGCCCGCACATGTTCTCGAACAAGGGCGACCGGGTCGCGAAGGGCATCTGGTTCGTCTTCGGCCGCCGCAACGGCTCGACGACGCTCGACGCCGACGGCGAGCCGCCGGCCCTGCGCCACTAGCGGATGCGGGCCGCGCGCGGCGCCATGATGCTCAGCGCTTCGTGTGGACCGCCGCGCGCGGCTCCGTGATCCACGGATCCACGAGCGCCTTGATCTGCTGCGCCGAGCCGTCGAGGAGCGGCTGCAGCACGTCGGGGACGAGCCGGTCGAGCGGGAAGGCCTCGGGCGCGACGTCCGACCAGTCGGGGCGCGACTGCAGCAGCTTCACGGCGTCGGGGAAGTCCGTCTTGAAGACGTGGGCGACCGTGCCGACGACCTTCATCTCGCGAAGCGTCCAGCTGCCGAGCGGGAGCTCCGGCTCGCCGCGCTGGATGCCGACGGGCACGATCGTGACGCCGGGCTTCGACGCCTCGAGCACCGACTGGAGTCCCGGCCGCGAGCCGCTCACCTCGAAGAACACGTCGACGTCGAAGCCGAGCTCGTCGATCGCCTCGGTGAGCGGCTTCGTGCCGGCGACGAGCGTCGCGGTCGCGCCGAGCGCCGTCGCGAGCGCGAGCCGCTCCTCGTTCAGGTCGACGACGAGGACGCGCGCGCCCGTCGCGACGGCGGCGACGGTGATGAACACGCCGATGCCGCCGACGCCGACGATCACCGCGTCGTCCCCGGCCTTGAGACCGGAGCGGCGGACGGTGTGCACGGCGATCGCCATCGGCTGCGTGAGGCCGAGCGTGTCCATCGCGAGCCCGGAGTCGCTCACGTCGAGGACGATGTCCGCGGGGGCGACGACGTAGCCGGCGAGGCCGCCGTGATGGGCGAAGCCGAGCGTCTTGTACCGGCGGCAGAGATTCGTCCGGCCGGCGCGGCACGGCTTGCACTCGCCGCAGGAGATGCCGGCGCCGCAGACGACCGTCGCGCCGACGGCGAGGCCGGTGACGCCGTCGCCGACCGCGTCGATCGTGCCCGCGAACTCGTGGCCGAGGGCGACCGGCGGCTCGGCGAGCTGGAGGTGACGGCCGTACTCGGTCGCATCGGAGCCGCACACCCCGCACACGCCGACGCGGATCCGGACCTCGCCAGGGCCGGGCTCGCGGACCTCGATCGGCTCGATGCGGAGGTCGCCGGGCTCGTGGAGCACGGCGGCGAGGGTCTCGGTCACAGGAACGCGCCCGATTCGATCGGGAGCTGCACGGCCGACCGCTCCGCGATCATCCGGCCGAGGTGCTGGTCGTAGGCCGCCTTGTGCAGCGGGTGGTCGAGATAGGCGTCCAGCCCGGCCTGGTCGTCGACGATCGCGGCGACGCCGTAGTCGGCGCCGGCCGGACGCAGGTGCAGGTTGCTGCTCGCGACGTACGACTTGATCTCGGGGATCTGCGCGCGCATCTCGAGGAGCGCCGCCGTCATGGCCTCGACGTCGGCCTCGGTGACCTCGGGCTTCCAGCGGAAGGACGCGATGTGCAGGACCGGCATGATGGCTCTCCTTCGAGACAGGTGTTCAGCGACGATTTACATTCTCACGCTGTAGCGTCCAAAATACCAACGACGGCTGTGCAAGGGTGTACACCCGCGCTGAAGTGAGGAGCTGCGATGTCGGAGCCCAGGATCGCGGTGCTCGGGGCGGGCGCCAACGGCGCCTCGATCGGCGCCGACCTCGCGCTCGCGGGGCGCGACGTCACCCTCGTCGAGCAATGGCCGCGTCACGTCGAGGCGATGCGCGCCGACGGGATCACGATCGAGACCCCGGATGGGGCGTACTCCGCCAGGCCGCAGGTCATCCACCTGTGCGAGGTGGCCGAGCTCAAGCACGACTTCGACATCGTGCTCATGCTCATGAAGGCATACGACTCCCGCTGGGCCGCCCAGCTCATCGAGCCCCATCTCGCCGTCGGCGGGCTCATGGCCGGCGTGCAGAACGGGATGACCGCCCGCGTCGTCGAGGACGTCGTCGGAGCGCATCGCACGGTCGGCGCCGTCATCGAGTGCTCCGCGACGATGGACGAGCCCGGCATCGTGCACCGGCACACCCCGGTCTCCCGCTCCTGGTACGCGACCGGCATCCTCCCCGGCGGTCCCTCGGCGGAACGCGAGGAGGAGGTCGCCTCGCTCCTGCGCCACTCCGGCACCGTCGCCCACTTCGACGACATCGAGTCCGCCAAGTGGATGAAGCTCGTCTCCAACTCGACGCTGCTCGTCACCTCCGCGATCCTCGGACTCCCCATGCTCGACGCGCTGCAACTGCCCGGCTACCGCGATGTCATGGTCGCCGCCGGGAACGAGACGCTCGCCGTCGGCGGGGCGCTCGGCCACCAGGTGCTCCCGATCTTCGGCCTGAGCGCCGAGGAGATCGCCGACCGCTCCCGGATCGTCGACATCATGACGGACAAGCTCTTCGCCGGCTTCGTCGTGCCGGGCGCCACGACGACCGTCCTGCAGGACTGGCGCCGCGGCGCCGGCCGGCACAGCGAGGTCGACGACCTGAACGGCCACGTCGTCGCGAAGGGCCGCGAGACCGGCATCGCGACGCCGGTCAACGAGACGGTCACCGCGATCGCGCACCGCATCGAGCGGGGCGAGCTGCAGCCGGAGCCGGAGCACCTCGCGCTCATGCTCGCGGCGGTCGGCTGAGCCGCTGAGCGCGCGGAGCCCCGACGGCGATGGGCGAGACCTCGAGGCCGCTGCGGCCGAGTCGGACGTGCTCCATGCGTTCTCTCTCCTCGTGCTCGCGCGCTACTGCTCGAAGACCTCGGGGTGCCGCTCGAGCTCGAGCCGGGTCCGGCGGATGTGGATGCCGAGCACGCGCTCGGCCTCCTCGGCGTCGCGCCGCCGCAGCGCCCCGACGATGAGGTGGTGGTCGTGGTGCGCGCTCCGGTCGCCCTCCCCGCGGAACACGCGGGTGAATGCGCGCCGGTAGTGCTGCGTCCGGTTCCAGAGCTGGACGACGAGCTCGCCGAGGACGCTCGTCTCCGCGGCGGCATAGCCGGAGAGGTGGAACTCGCGGTCGAGGACGAGGAACTCCTCGACGTCGCTCGAGGCCTCCATCGCCGCCGCGAGCGCCTCGAGCCGGTCGATCGCGTCGTCGGCCAGGAGGGGGACGTTCATGCCGAGCAGCAGCGGCTCGACGCGCTCGCGCACGTGGTAGAGCTCCTCGAAGTCGGCGCGGGTGAGCGTCGCGACCCAGGCGCCCGCATTCGCCCGGACGGTGACCAGGCCCTCGGCCTCGAGCATCCGGAGCGCGTCGCGCACGGGGAGCCGGGAGGCGCCGTGGCGGTCGGCGAGGTCCTCCTGGCGGATGCGGGCGCCCGGCGCGTACTCGCCGGAGAGGATGGACTCGCGCAGGCGGGCGGCGATGCGGGCGCCCGCGGCGCCGTGGCTCGCGGCCTCCTCGCCCGCCGCGTCCTTCGTCACGCGACGACTCTATTCACTCGGCTCACTCGGCGGGGTGCGCGGGGTGCCACAGCCTGACGGGCGCGTCCGCCTCGTAGGCCTTGCCGTCGGGGAAGGACACCAGCTCGAATTGCATGCCCCAGGGGCTGCGGAAGTAGAGCCAGCGCTGCCCGGCGGAGGCGGCGCCGGAGGCGACCGGAGCGCCCATCACCTCGACGCCGTTCGCCCGCAGGTAGGCCTCGGCCGCGTCCATGTCGTCGACGTAGAGCGCGATGTGGTGGCCGCCGATGTCGGTGTTCTTCGGCTGCGGCCGCTGCTCCTCGGGGGTCGAGTACTTGAACACCTCGAGGTTCGAGCCGTTGCCGAGCCGGTAGAAGCGGATCTCCTCGATCGCGGCGCGCGGGTGCACGCCGAGGTGCTCCGTCATCCAGTCGCCGTCGTCGACGGCGCGCCGGGGGAGCGTGTAGATCGGCTGCGCCCCGAGGATGCCGACGAGGAAGGCCTCCGCCTCGTCGAGATCGGGCACCGTGAATCCGATGTGGTCGGAGCCGCGCATCCCGGGAATCGCCATGTCGACCTCCTTGTCGGTGGAGCAGAACGTTCTCCGCTCGATTGGATACATCATCGCGCATTCATTGAGAGAATGCGAGGAATCAAGCGCATTCGCCTTGATTTTGGATGCAATCAAGCCTAATCTCGTGGCGACGACGCGCACCGATCCAAGCGCGCGCACGACACGGAGGCAAGGATGCCGAAGATCACCCCGCTCGAGACCGGCGTCGCCTGGGTCCAGCTCGAGACGACGCCGGAGGACTGGAAGGCCGCGGACCCCGCGCTCCTCCAGACGATCCTCGGCCAGCTCCACATCATCCGCGCCTTCGAGGAGGTCGTCCTCGAGCTCGCGGGCGAAGGGCTCCTGCACGGCCCCGCGCACTCCTCCATCGGCCAGGAGGGCGGCGCCGTCGGCTCCATCGTCGGGCTCTCCGCCGCCGACGCCGTCAACGGCTCGCACCGCGGGCACCACCAGTTCCTCGCCAAGGTCATCCAGTACGTCTCCCCGGTCCTCGACCCGAAGGCGCTCGTCAGCGGCGAGCTGCAGGCCGTGCTGCAGCGCACGCTCGCCGAGATCCTCGGCCTCGCCCAGGGCTTCTCCGGTGGCCGCGGCGGCTCGATGCACCTGCAGTGGCTCGAGGCCGGCGCCCTCGGCACGAACGCGATCGTCGGCGGCGGCGCCCCCATCGCGACCGGCAACGCCTGGGCGCAGAAGCACGCCGGCACCGACAACGTCACCATCAACTACTTCGGCGACGGCTCCAGCCAGATCGGCTCCGTCCTCGAGTCGTTCAACCTCGCGGCCGCCTGGAAGCTCCCGGTGATGTACTTCATCGAGAACAACCTCTACGCGGTCTCCACCTACGCCGGCGACGTCACCGCCGACATCCGCTTCTCCGTCCGCGGCCAGGGCTTCTCCATCCCCTCCTGGCGCGTCGACGGCATGGACCCGCTCGCCGTGCACCTCGCGACCGAGCAGGCCTTCGCGCGGATGCGCGCGGGCGAGGGTCCGGCGATCGTCGAGGCCGAGGTCTACCGCTTCTTCCACCAGAACGGCCCGTACCCGGGCAGCGCCTTCGGCTACCGGACGAAGGAGGAGGAGGCCGAGTGGCGCGCCCGCGACCCGCTCGAGCGCACCGCGCGCGAGATGATCGCACTGGGGCTCATCGACGAGGCCGGGGTCGCGAGCGTCCGCGAGCAGGCGCTCGCCTCGGCGCACGCGGCGGCGAACGCCCTCATCGAGGCGGACCCGGACAACGCCGGCAAGCGCCGCATCGTCCCGACGCTCTGGCCGGAGACCTCCTTCGTCGACGTCGGCATCCGCGGCGACCTCTCCGAGCTGGCCGGCCGCACGGTCGCCGAGCCGGCGGAGTGGACCGGCGCCTGGACGGACGTGAAGTACGTCGACGCCGTCGCGCAGACGATGGACAACGCGATGGCCGCCGACCCGCGGATCGTCGTCCTCGGCGAGGACGTGCACCGCCTCAACGGCGGCACGAACGGCGCGACGAAGGGTCTCTTCAAGAAGTACGGGCCCGACCGCGTGATCGGAACGCCCATCTCGGAGAACGGCTTCTTCGGCCTCGGCGGCGGCCTCGCCCTCGACGGCCGCTTCCGTCCCGTCATCGAGTTCATGTACCCCGACTTCATGTGGGTCGCCGCGGACCAGGTGTTCAACCAGGTCGGCAAGGTCCGCCACATGTTCGGGAACAACAACACGGTGCCGCTCGTGCTGCGCACCAAGGTCGCGATGGGCGTCGGCTACGGCTCGCAGCACCTCATGGACCCGGCCGGCATCTTCGCGACGAGCGCGGGCTGGCGGATCGTCGCCGCCTCGAACGCCGCCGACTACGTCGGGCTCATGAACGCCGCGCTCGCCCTCGAGGACCCCGTGCTCGTCATCGAGCACGTCGACCTCTACGGCCGCGCCGACCGCGTGCCGGACGGCCCGCTCGACTACGTCATCCCGCCGGGGCCGGGCTCCGCCGTCGTCCGCCGCGAGGGCTCCGAGGTCACCGTCCTCACCTACCTCTCGATGGTCCACCACGCCGCCGAGGCGATCAAGCAGACCGGCGTCGACGCCGAGCTCGTCGACCTGCGCTGGCTCGACCGCGCCTCGATCGACTGGGACACCATCGAGGCCTCGATCAAGAAGACCGGCGCGGTCCTCATCGTCGAGCAGGGGGCGAAGGGCCCCGGCTACGGCGCCTGGCTCGCCGACGAGATCCAGCGCCGCTGCTTCGACTGGCTCGACCAGCCGGTGCAGCGCGTCACCGGCGGCGAGGCCTCGCCGTCGATCTCCAAGGTCCTCGAGCGCGCGGCGATCGCGAAGACCGAGGAAGTCGTCGCGGGCCTGGAAGCGGTCCGGCGCGGGTTCGGAGGGAACTGAGATGGCGACCATCGTCCGCATGCCGGCCGCGCTCGCGCAGGTCACCGAGGGCGCGATCCAGACCTGGCTCGTCGAGCCCGGCCAGGCCGTCAAGGTCGGCGACCTCCTCGCCGAGATCGAGACGGAGAAGGCCGTCGTCGAGTTCGCCGCCGAGGTCGACGGCACCGTCGGCCGGCTCCTCGTCCGCGAGGGGCAGAACGTCGACGTCGGCACCCCCATCCTGGTCCTCACGGCTTCGGAC
>JAGIAU010000008.1 GCA_017744755.1 Microbacteriaceae bacterium | reverse complement strand
TCGGTGACCAGGAGGTCGACGGGACCGATCGCGGTCGGGTACTCGCGGCGCACGAGGCGCGTTCCCTCGCCGAGGAGCTCGACCTGCTCGGCGAGCAGCCGCTGCAGGTCCGCCTCGACGCCGTCCTTCTGCAGCCCCGGGTCGACGCCGAGCTCGTGCGAGCTGTCGTGCAGCACCTCGTGGATCGAGATGACGAGCAGGTCCGCCGTCTTCGCCTGGCTGATCCGCCAGACGGCGGTGACGCCGGCGCTCGCCTGCTCGGGCTCCGGCTCCATCTCGACGAACGTCGCCGGCGGGCTCATCCAGTTGAGCGGCTTGTAGCTGAGCGAGTCGCTGTGCACGAGCACCGAGCCGTCGGCCTTGATGACCAGCAGCCGCGTCGCCAAGGGCAGATGCGCGGAGAGCCGTCCTGCGTAGTCCACGGAGCAGCGGGCGATGACGAGTCTCACCGTTCCCACGGTAGCGCGGGTGAGGCCGCCTCCGCCGGGGCTCGCGTGGCGGCGGCGAGCGGGTCACCGGGCTCCGCGCTATTCGACGGCGGCCGACTCGAGGTACGACTTGAGCGATCCCAGCACCTGCTGCGAGCCTTCGGCCGTCTCGTCGCCGTGCCCGCCTGCATGGACGAGCGTGACCAGCGAGCCCGTCCCGTCCGGCTCGACCGTCCAGGTGAGCGTCCCCTGATCGTCGTCGTCCTCGCCCCAGGTCGCGATGAACTCGTGGCGGAAGGAGCGCGGCGGGTCGTAGGCGAGCAGTCGTCCCGTGATCTGGAGCGCATCGCCGTCGTAGTAGTCCAGTCGTTCGCCGACCCGCCAGCTCGAGCGCGCCTCGGTGCCGAAGTACCACTGGACGGTCCTGGCCGGGTCCGTCAGCGCGGCCCATACCGCCTCGGGCGGCGCCTCGATGCGTACGCGGAGCACTCGTTCAGCGGGCATGGTCCTTCCCCTCCAGTTCGCGTTTCAGATCGATGAGCCCGGCCGCGGCCCGAGCGCCGAAGTCGTCGATCCAGCGTTCCGCGAGCTGCACGATCGGCACCGGGTTGAGATGGCAGCGTCGTTCGCGTCCGACCTTGCGGGTGATGACGAGATCCGCCGCTTCGAGCACTCGGACGTGCTTGAGGACGACGTGCCGCCCGAGCGGGCTGACCCGCTCGGTGAGCATGCCGATCGTCTGCCCGTCCTCGTCGCGCAGCGCGTCGAGCAGTCGGCGCCGGGTCCGATCCGCGATCGCGGCGATGACGTCGTCCGTGCTCACCCGAGCAATATACGTGACTGGTTGGTCACCTATAGCCCTCTGGTGCGGGCGGCGAGGAGGTCGAGTCTCCCGTCGGTCCTATCGGACGCCGTTGGCGAGAAGGCTCTCGGCCGTGTCGATGATCGTCTCGGCGAGCGGCCGGGGGCGCCAGCCGAGGACCTGCCGGGCCTTCGCGCCGCTGGCGATGAAGCTGCGCCCGAGTTGCGGGCGCAGGACGCGGAGCTGCGGGTTGAAGCTGCCGAGGAAGCGTGCGAGCCAGAGCGGCAGTTCGCGGGTCGGGGCCTTCGCCGCGCGCGCGCCGAGCCGCTCGCGGAGCAGGCGAGCGATCTCGATGGGCCGCATGCCGGGGTCGGCGGAGGCGATCCAGCGCTGTCCGGCGGCGGCGGGGTCGGTCATGGCGAGGAGATGGAGATCGGCGACGTCGCGCACGTCGACCCAGCTCATCCCGAACGGAGGGGTCGCGGGCATGGAGCCGTCGAGCATGGCGCGGATCGTGCGGAGCGAGGGCGGGTCGTCGGGGCCGAGCACCGGGCCGAGGACGCCGACGGGGTTGACGGCGGCGAGCTCGAGTCCGCGCCCGTCCGCGGCGACGAAGTCCCAGGCGGCGCGCTCGGCGACGGTCTTCGACCGCTGGTAGGGCGCGAGGTCCGCGTCGAGGTCCGTCCAGTCCTCCTCGGTGAAGGGCGCGGTGCGCGGTGCGTGGCCGAAGGCGACCGCGCCGATCGCGCTCGTGAGGACGACCCGGCGCACCCCGGCGTCGCGGGAGGCCCGCAGCACGCGCAGCACGCCGTCGCGAGCCGTGTTCACCATCGCCTCCTCGCTCTCGACCGAGTGGCGGAGCGTCGGGGAGGCGACGTGCAGGACGTAGGCGCACTCGGCGACGGCCTCCGCCCAGCCGTCGTCGCTCCCGAGGTCGGCGGGGACGACACGGAGCCTGGCGTCGTCGAAGTCGGCGGCGGCATGGAGCCGGTCGCGAAGGTCCGGCTCTCGCGCGAGGTCGCGGACGGTGGTGCGCACCTCGTAGCCGGATTCCAGCAGGGCGAGGATGCACCAGCTGGCGAGGAAGCCGGAACCGCCGGTGACGAGGACTTGAGTCATGGTTGCTCGATTCGGGTAGTATGTGGAGAGTTCTCCGAATACGGTATCGGAGAACTCTCCACTTATCAAGTGTCGCTCGGAGGCGCCGTGGTCCGGTCTGATGCTCGCGAGAATCGCGCCCGCATCCTCGCCGCTGCGCGCGAGGCCCTCGCAGCGGACGGGTCGACCTCGATGAACCAGATCGGCCAGCGGGCCGGCGTCGGCGCCGGGACGCTCTACCGGAACTTCCCGACCCGCGACGATCTGCTGCTCGCCGTCTACGAGGCCGAGGTCGAGCGGATCGTCGCTGCGGTGCCCTCGCTGCTCGACCTGCATGCCCCGCTGGAGGCGCTGCGCCGCTGGACGCTCGATCTCGTCGCCGCGATGCGCGCGAAGCACGGACTGGGCGATGCCCTCGGCTCCGTCGCCCATCAGGCGGCGAACGATCGGAGCCACGGCCCGGTCATCCAAGCCATCAGCACCATCTTCGAGGCCGGAAAGGCGGACGGCAGCATCCGGCGGGATGCCGACCCGGGCGACTTCCTTCAGTTCACCAGTGCGCTCTGGCGTGCCGCGTCCGCTCCGGACGATCGTGCCCCCGGCATGCTGGACCTGCTGCTCGACGGACTCCGGGCGAGATAGCAGGAGACGTCCGTCGGGCCCGCCCCGCTACACCCCGGCCGCGAACGAGGCAGCTCGCAGGCGCAGCTCGTCGATCCGGCGCAGGCGGGCGGCCTCGACGTCGTAGCCCTCGTACGCGAGCGGCGGCGTCCGCCGGACGTTCCGCGAGCACTCGAAGTCCTGGCATACGAGCGTGCCGATCGTGTTGCCGTTGCGCCCCGCCGGCCCGGAGCGCTTCGCGCTGTAGAACACGACGTCGTTCGGGAGCCTCACGTCCTGGCACCAGCTGCACTGCGCCCGGGCACGCGGCGAGGCCTCGGCCTGCCGGAGCAGGATGCCGGTCGGATCGCCGTCCAGCGCCGGGACGACGACGTAGGCGCGCCGGGCGATCCGCGGATCGCGCCAGCCCAGGTAGTCGAGCTGGTCCCAGTCGATCGCGTCGAAGCCCGGGGGCAGGGTGAGCTCGCCGACCTCCCTGCGGGAGGCGTTGACGAAGGACGAGCGGAGGAACGGTTCCGTGATGGGGAGCATGGGGTCGCTTTCGATGGGGCCTGGCGATCGGAACGCGCCGCCGGGCGGAGGTCTTCGGGGTCGGCACTGCCGGCCGCGCCGATGGCGCGGCCGAGACGTCAGGCCCTGATGCCGGCGAGAGCGCCGACGACCTCCTCGAAATGCATGCCGTGATCCTACCCGGCGACTCCGAGCGGAACCGGGTCTGTCGCGGAGCCTACGCGGCTCCTACCCTGGTGCCGTGAGCATCTACGTGAACGTGCCGGTCGCCGACGTCGAGCGGTCGAAGCGCTTCTTCACGGCCCTCGGCTGGCGCCTCGAGGAGGGCATGACGAGCGAGCACGGCGCCGCCTTCGTGATCGACGAGGGTCAGATCCTGATGGTCGCGGAGCGCGAGTTCTACAAGAGCATGATCAAGAGCGGCAAGACGCTGGGCGACCCCGCGCGCGTCGCGATGGTCGCGATCGCCTTCGACCTGCCGAGCCGCGCGGCGGTCGACGAGCTCGTCGCCCGCGCGGAGGCCGCCGGGGCGACGCTCGACGCGGCCGACGACTACGGCTTCATGTACCAGCGCGGCTTCGACGACCCGGACGGCAACCACTTCGAGCCGTTCTGGGCGGACCCGGCCGGCCCGGTCGACTGAGTCCGCCTCAGTCCGCGCCGGTCGCTGCGGCCGTCGTCGCGGTCGCCGGATCGGCGCCGATCGCGTCGGGGTCGAGGCCCGGCGCGTCCGGACGGGTCGGGCGGGTGACCGGGCTCAGGGCGACCGCGATGACGACGAGGACGAGGATCCACGCGAGCGCGTTCATCAGCCCGATGTGCTCCGCGAGGAAGCCGACCGCGGGCGGCCCCGCGAAGAACGCCGCGTAGCCGATGACCGAGACCGCCGCGACGCGCTGCGGCCCGCGGACCGGGTCGTCGCCCGCGGCGGACATGCCGAGCGGGAAGCCGAGCGAGGAGCCCGCGCCCCACACGATCGTGCCGACGACGATCGCCCAGGTCTCCGGCACCCACACGAGCAGGGCGAGGCCCGCGCCCGCGAGCACGCCCGAGCACACGAGGACGGCGACGCGGCCGAAGCGGTCCACGAGCCAGGAGCCCGCGAACCGGGCGGCCGTCATCGCCGCGGTGAACACGGCGAGCAGGAGCGCGCCCTGCGACTGCTCGAAGCCGCGCTCGTCGACGAGGGCGAGGGTGAGCCAGTCGTTCGCGGCGCCCTCGACGTAGGCGAAGGCGAGGACGAGGACGCCGATCAGGAGCGTCCTTGGCTCGCGCCAGACGCTGCGCCGGCCGGCGGGGCGGGCGGGCTTCGCGGCGCGCTCCGCCCCCTGCTCGTGGACGCTCGGGATCCAGCGCGGCGTCACGAGCGCGACGACGAAGAGGATGGCGGCCATGATGCCGAAGTGCCAGAAGATCGGCAGGCCGACCGCGGCGGCGAGCGCGCCGAGGCCCGCGCCGACCACGGTGCCGAGGCTGAACCCCGCATGCAGGAAGGGCATGACGCTCTTGCCGGCGGCGCGTTCGTTCGCGGAGCCCTCGACGTTCGTCCCGACGTCGGCCAGTGCGATGAACGCGCCGAAGACGAAGGAGACGGCCGCCGTCGCCGGATAGCTGCCGAGCACGCCGGCGGTCACGCCGACGAGGGCGAGCATGAGCGCGTAGACGGGGACGCCGAACCGGATGAGGCGGCGCGGCCCGAGGACGTGCAGCAGCGGCCCGGAGAACGCGAGGCCCGTCAGCGAGCCGATCGAGAAGCACGCGAGCATGAGCCCGATGCCGCCCGCGTCGACCTGGAGATGGTCGCGCAGGCTCGGCATGCGCGAGAGCAGGGCGGCGACCGCGAGGCCGGCGACGCCGAGCGTGACGAAGAGGGCGTTCCGCCAGGCGGTGAGCGAGGGGGTCGGCTGGGCGGCGCTGCTCACGGGTCCTGAAACGGGTTGGGGGCCACGGCTATTCCCGGTCGGTGCCGAAGGCGAGCCTCATGAGGGCGTTCACGTCGCGGTCCAGGTGGTCGAGGCGGAGGTTGACGGTCCTGCACTCGCCCCGCATCTCGGCTCGCAACTCCGAGAACCGGCGCGGCGGTCAGGCTGTGGAGGAACGCTGCCAGCGCGGGCCCTCGAGCGTCTGCGGCGGCTCCCGGTGCTGCGGGAAGTCGGCGTAGGTCAGCCCGGAGATGAGCACGCCCGGGTCGATGCCGAGCGTCTGGGCGAGGCGGACGATCGTGCCGACGTTCGGCATCGCGCGGCCGTGCTCGTACTGGCTGAGGCTCGGCAGGTCGACCTTCGAGTGGTACGAGAGGTCCTGCTGCGTCGCCCCGATCGCCGCCCGCTCGGCGGCGATCCTCCGGCCGATCTTTCTCGCCGCCTCCGAAGCGATTCGCACCATCCGTCCACCGAACTAGTAAGCGCGCACGTTCACGATTGCTTCAGCGCACTGGACTAGTGCAATACAGTCGGGAGCATGTCCGGTCGCCTCACCCTCACGTGGGCGAACAAGGACCAGGCGCTCGTCTCGACGATCGACGGCGGCTACCAATGGGTCGACCCGGCCGATCCCCGTGCCGCCGAGATCCGCCTGCTCGACCCGGTCTCGACGCATGGCGAGACCGCCGGCGACAACCTCCTCATCCGGGGCGACGGCCTGCATGCGATGCGCTCGCTCGCCCGGATCCCCGAGTACGCCGGGCGCTACCGCGGCAAGGTGAAGCTCGTCTACATCGATCCGCCGTTCAACACCGGCCAGGCCTTCGAGCACTACGACGACTCGTTCGAGCACTCCGTCTGGCTCGGCATGATGCGAGAACGCCTCGTCGCGATCCGCGATCTGCTCGCCCCCGACGGCTCCGTCTGGGTGCATCTCGACTACACCGAGGTCCACTACGCGAAGGTGCTCATGGACGAGGTGTTCGGCCGCGCGAACTTCATCGGAGATGTCGTGTGGCAGAAGGTCCATGCCCGCGACAACCGAACCGACTTGTCGATCTCGCACGACACCGTGCTGGTCTACGCGGCAGACCGAGTCGGCTGGCGCTTCGTGCGGAATCTGCTCGACCGCACAGAGGACCAGGCCGCCGCCTACGCGAATCCGGATGATGATCCTCGCGGGCCGTGGACATCGAGCGATATGTCGGGTAAGGCAGGCCCCGGGCGGCGCAAGGAGCAGTTCTACACAGTCGTCTCGCCCGCCGGCGTTTCGTTCGACCCGGCGGCCGGACGCTGCTGGATCTACACGCAGGATCGTTACGAAGAGGTGCTCGCCGACGGTCGGATCTGGTTCGGGGCCAACGGGAAGGCGATGCCTCGCGTGAAGCGCTTCCTGGCGGAAGTCCAGGGTGGTGTCGTCCCGGACACCTGGTGGACCTATGAACAGGTCGGCAACAACCAGGACGCGAAGCGCGAGATCAAGGCGATGTTCGAGGGCGAAGACACGCCCTTCGCCACCCCCAAGCCCGAACGCCTCATCGAGCGGGTCATCCACATCGGCTCGAACCCCGGCGACATCGTCCTCGACGCCTTCGCGGGCTCGGGCACCACGGCCGCGGTCGCCCACAAGATGCGCCGCCGCTGGGTGACGATCGAGCAGCAGGCGTCGACGGTCGACGCGTTCACGCGGCCGAGGCTCGTGAAGGTCGTCGACGGCGCCGATCCCGGCGGCATCACCGAGAGCGCCGGCTGGACGGGCGGCGGCGGGTTCACCGAGCTGCGGGTCGCGCCCCCGACGTTCGCCGAGGCCCCGGCGGAGTACGGCGGCGGTCCCGTCGTCGTCGCGAACCTCCCGGAGGGGCAGCTCCCGCGCGCCGTCGCCGCGGCGCTCGAGTTCGAGCTCGAGGAGCGGGGTCCGTTCATCGGTCGCAAGGGCCGGACCCGCCTCGCCGTCGTGGAGGGGCTCCTCGACGACACCGTCGTCGACGACCTCACGAGCGCGCTCGCGGAGGGCGAGTCGGTGCAGGTCGCCGCGATCTCCTTCCTGCCGGAGGCGCGCGAGCGCCTGCAGCAGCGCGTGCACGGCGCCTCGGTCCGGCGGATCCCGGACGATCTGTTCCGCAGGAGCACGGTGACGCGATGAGCGACTGGCTGCCGTACGACTCGTTCCTCACGCAGGAGGTCGCGTCGGAGATGGATCTGCGCCGGCCGAACGAGGCCGCGCTCTCCCGCGTCGCCGAGGCGATCGCCGCCGGCGACGGCCGCGAGGTCGTCTGCGACCTCGCCACCGGCGTCGGCAAGACCTACCTCGCCGCGTCGCTCATCGACTACGCCGCGCGGCAGGGCGTTCGGAACGTCCTCATCGTCGTCCCGGGCCGGACGATCCTCGAGAAGACGATCGGGAACTTCACGCCGGGCGCCGGGAAGTACATCCCCGGTGCGGCGATCGAGCCGCTCATCATCACGGCGGAGAACTTCCAGCGCGGTCAGATCGGCGACGCGCTGCACGACGCGAACCGCCTCAAGGTGTTCATCTTCACCGTCCAGGTGCTCCTGAGGCCGACGGAGAAGACGTCGCGGCGGACCCGGTCCGACGACGAGTTCATCGGCGGCGCGCTCTACGACCACCTGCGGGACGCGGACGATCTGCTCGTCATCGCCGACGAGCACCATGTATATCGCGAGCGTGCGAGAGCGTTCTCCGATGCGCTCCGCGATCTGCGGCCGCGGGCGCTCGTCGGCCTCACCGCGACGCCGGACGATGCGGACCGCGCCAAGATCGTCTACCGCTACTCCCTCGCCGAGGCGATCCGCGACGAGCTGGTCAAGGTGCCGGTCATCGTGTACCGGGAGGACGGGCTGAAGGACGAGGACACGCAGCTCGCCGACGCCTGCCGGCTGCGCGCCGACAAGGAGCCGGTGTGGCACGGCTACGCCGATGCGAGCGAGCGCCCGCGCGTCTCGCCGGTCCTCTTCGTCGTCTGCAAGGAGATCAAGGACGCGGAGCGGGTGGCCGAGCGGCTCGCGGGTCCGGACCTGCTGCCCGGCGACGGCGCCGTCCTCCTCGTGACCTCGCAGTCCTCCGATGACGCGCTCGCGGCGCTCGCCCGCGTCGAGGCGCCCGACTCGCCGGTCCGCGCGATCGTGTCGGTGAACAAGCTCCGCGAGGGCTGGGATGTGCGCAATATCGGCGTCATCGTCGGCCTCCGCGCGCTCGCGTCCGAGACGCTGACGGAGCAGGTGCTCGGCCGCGGCCTCCGCCTGCCGTTCGGCGCCCGGACCGGCTTCGGCGCCATCGACCAGGTCGATCTCGTCGCGCACGAGTCGTACCGGCAGCTCCTCGCGAACAAGGACGCGCTGCTGCAGCGGCTCACGACCGAGTCGCCGGGTGCTCCAGGGATGGCGGGTGGGATGCTGCCTCCCGGTCCGTCCGCGACCGTCGTCGAGGCGCCCGGCGGGGGCTTCCTCCTGACGACCCCGTCCGCCGCGTCCTCGCCGAGCCCCCTCGGCGCTGACGCGCCGTTCGTCCTCGCGGCTCCGGTCGATGCCGCGGAGCAGGCGTTCGAGCGCGAACGCGCGGCGGTCGGGCGGCTCATGCGCCCGCGCGACGGCGCGCCCGTCATCACCTTCCCGCGCCGGGAGCGGGTGCTGCAGCCGGTGCCGTTCAGCGTCGCCTCGATCGACGTGTCGGAGCTGCGCGGCGCCGGTCGGCGCTTCAGCGCGAACCTCGACGTGCCGCTCACCCGCCGGGCCCTCGCCGCCCAGCAGGGCCTCGACGGCGCCGTCGCGCACATCGTCGACGTCGCCGCGGAGGGCGCCGTCGCGACGCAGCGGTGGGTGCCCGGGGCGCAGGTCCGCCGCGACCTGGTCGCGCGGGTGTCGGCGATGCCGCAGGTGGCGTCGACCTTCGACGAGCGGGCGCATGTGCTCACCGCCGTCGACGCGTTCCTCGAGGGCGCCGGGGTCGAGGACGGCGACACGACGGACTGGACCGCGCCGCGGGCCGCGGCCGCCGAGGCCGCGCTCGCCGCGCTCGTCGACGCCGCACGGCTGCGGACGCAGCGGCAGCCGCAGTACCGCTGGGTGCACGTCCGGGTCACCGGCGAGCGGCCGGAGCCGCCGCTCGTGCTCGATCGCTGGGCGCCGTTCGCCAAGGACGCCTGGTACGGCCCGTGGGACAAGTCGATCGTGCCGAACGCGCGGTTCGACTCGAACACCGGCGAGTTCGCCCTCGCGCAGCGGATCGACGTGAGCGACGGCGTCCGCTGGTGGCAGCGCGTCTACGTCCCCGGTGACATCGCGATCGCGACGGAGACGGACGGCCAGTACTTTCCCGACTTCATCGTGATCGACACCCGCGGCGTCCACTGGCTCGTCGAGGCGAAGTCCGACAGCGCTGCCGAGGACGATGCGAAGGTCGCCCGGAAGGCCGCGGCGGCCGAGGCCTGGGCGGCCGCCGTGCGCGAGGCGCGGATCTTCGGCGAGTGGCGCTACCTCCTCGTCACCGAGTCCGACATCAAGGCCTCGCCGACCTGGGAGGCGCTGGTGCGCCGAGTGACGGGATAGAGGCGGTCGTGCCGGGCGGCTGGATGGGGGTCAGCCTTCGCCCCAGGGATCCAGGATCGCGACGCCGGTGCGCTCGAAGTCGGCCCCGTTCCGGGTGACGAGGGTGAGGCCGTGGACGAGGGCGGTCGCGGCGATGAGGGCGTCGTGCTTCGGCATCGGATCCGGGACGTGGAGCGCCGCTGCAGCGCGCGCGATCCGGCCATCGATGGACAGGGTCCGGCCATCGAACCCGGGGATGACGGCTCGTTCGAGCCATTCCCGGAGCGTCTGGCCCTGGCGCGGATCCCGGCGCTCCAGGAGGCGGACCCCCAGCTCCAGCTCCAGGAGCGTGATCGCGCTCACGCTGAGCGCGGAGGCTGAAATGTGGAGGATGAGCGCAGAACGCGCCCTGTGGAGGGGTATTGCGCACAGTTCGCGCCTCGCGAACGCGGTCGCCGTCCGGGGCGTTCTGTCCTACGTCCCTCCTAGGCTGAACGCATGACCCTTCGACAGGCTCAGGGCACCGCCTCCCTCCCCTCCGGCATCCACCTCGACGAGCTCGACCCGGCGACGCGGCCGCAGGACGATCTGTTCCGCCATGTGAACGGGAAGTGGATCGACCGCACGGAGCTCCCGGCGGACAAGGCGCGCTATGGCGCCTTCCACGTGCTGCACGAGGAGGCGGAGGCGGCGATCCGCGCGATCATCGAGGAATCGCAGGCGGCGGATCCGGGGACCGATGCCCGGAAGGCCGGGGACCTGTTCCGCTCGTTCATGGACGAGGCGGCGATCGAGGCGAAGGGGGCGGAGCCGCTCGCGCCGCTGCTCGCGGAGATCGACGCCGTCGCGTCGATCGACGAGCTGCTCGCGACGATCGGCCGGCTCGAGCGCGCGGGCGGTCCCGGCTTCGTGCACCTCTACGTCGACAACGACCCGGGCGACCCGGAGCGCTATCTGCTGAACGTCGTGCAGGGCGGTCTCGGCCTGCCGGACGAGTCGTACTACCGCGAGGAGAAGTTCGCGGAGATCCGCGAGCAGTACCGGGCCTTCGTGGAGGAGCTCCTCGCGCTCGCGGCTGTGGAGCGCGCAGGCGAGCGCGCCGACCGGATCGTCGCGCTCGAGCACGAGATCGCCGCCGCGCACTGGGACAAGGTCGCGAGCCGCGATGCGCAGAAGACGTACAACCTGCTCGCCTGGGAGGCGGCCGAGGAGCTCGCGTCCCCGGCGCCGCTCACCGCCTGGCGCGATGCGATGGGCCTCCAGCCGGTGCACACCGCGGAGCTCGTCGTCCACCAGCCGAGCGCGCTCGGCGGCATCGCCGCGCTCTTCACCGAGGACCGCCTGACCGCCTGGACCGACTGGCTGCGCTTCCACACGGTGCGCTCGCTCGCGGGCTCCCTCTCCGACGCCTTCGTTCAGGCGAGCTTCGGCTTCTACGGCCGCACGCTCACCGGCACGCCCGAGCAGCGCGCCCGCTGGAAGCGCGGCGTCTCCCTCGTCGAGGGCGTGCTCGGCGAGGCCGTCGGTCGCGTCTACGTCGAGCGGCACTTCCCGCCGGCCGCGAAGACCGCGATGGACGAGCTCGTCGCCGATCTCATCGAGGCGTACCGCCGCTCCATCTCCGGCCTCGAGTGGATGAGCGAGGAGACCCGGGCGCGAGCGCTCGAGAAGCTCGCGAAGTTCACGCCGAAGATCGGCTACCCCGTCAAGTGGCGCGACTACTCGACGCTCACGATCGTCCCCGACGACCTCATCGCGAACGAGCGCGCCGCCGCGGAGTTCGAGTTCCAGCGCGAGCTCGCCAAGCTCGGCAAGCCGATCGACCGGGACGAGTGGTTCATGACGCCGCAGACGGTCAACGCCTACTACAACCCCGGCTTCAACGAGATCGTGTTCCCCGCCGCGATCCTGCAGCCGCCCTTCTTCTCCGCGGAGCGCGACGCGGCCGCGAACTACGGCGCGATCGGCGCCGTCATCGGTCACGAGATCGGCCACGGCTTCGACGACCAGGGCTCGCGCTTCGACGGCGACGGCCGGCTCACCGACTGGTGGACGGAGACCGACCGCGCCGCGTTCGAGGCCCGCACGGCGAGCCTCATCGCGCAGTACGACGCGCTCGTCCCCGAGCAGCTCGACGGCGAGGGCGCCGACGACCACCACGTCAACGGCGAGCTCACGATCGGGGAGAACATCGGCGACCTCGGCGGCCTCGGCATCGCCTGGCAGGCGTACGGCGTCCATCTCGAGCGCCTCGGCCTCACCCCGGAGACCGCGCCGGTGCTCGACGGGCTGACCGCGGCGCAGCGCTTCTTCTTCTCCTGGGCGCAGGCCTGGCAGCAGAAGGGCCGCGACGCGGAGGTCATCCGCCTGCTCGCGATCGACCCGCACTCGCCGAGCGAGTTCCGCTGCAACCAGATCGTGCGGAACATCAGCGCGTTCTACGACGCCTTCGACCTCAGCGAGGAGGACGCGCTCTGGCTCGCCGAGCAGGACCGCGTCACCATCTGGTGAGCCGCCTAGCTGTCAAGCCCCCGCACGCGCATGGCGGCGGGTCGATCCTCCGCACTAGCCTGTTGCCATGAGTCTGAAGGGCAAGATCCTGCTGATCGGGCTCGGCGTCGGCATCGGCTACATCCTGGGTGCGAAGGCCGGGCGGGAGCGCTACGACCAGATCGTCAAGGCGACCGACAAGGTCTGGAACGCGCCGCTCGTGCGCGAGGGCCGCGAAGCCGTCGGCGGCTTCGTCGACGACCGGGTCGGAGACCTCGCGAAGCTCCTGAAGACCGGCGCCTCGACCGTCATCGACAAGGCGACCGGGCGCGGCCGGTCCCGCGCCAAGCCCATCGAGCCGGCGTCCTATGCGCCCACGGAGTCCCTGTGACCTTCGAGGGCGAGGTGCCGTCCGCGTCGAAGCGAAGCCTCTTCCAGCTCCTCGGCTCGCTGCCGGGCATCATCGGCGATCTCGTGCGCGCCGAGTTCGACGCGATCAAGGAGGAGATCAAGCAGAAGGCGATCCGCGCCGGCGTCGGCGCCGGGCTGATGGCCGGGGCGGCGTTCGTGCTGCTGCTCGCGCTGATCGTGTTCATCATCGCGGCGATCGCGGGACTCGCGACGGTCCTGCCGTTCTGGGCGAGTGCCCTCATCATCGGTGGCGGGCTCGTGCTCGTGGCGGCGATCCTGGTCTTCGCCGGCATCGCCGCGTTCAAGTCGATGGACGACAGCGACCCGGGGCGGGCGCGCCGGCTCGAGAGCGACCTCCGCGCGTTCAGCCGCGAGGGCCGGCGCGAGGCCCGCGCCGCGGGGCGAGCCCCCGGAGAGGCGGAGGACTGAGATGGCGGAACACACGCTCACGCCCGCGCAGCGCGCCGCCGAGGCGAGACTGCGCCTCGCGGCGACGCTCGACGCGATCGAGGAGAAGTTCGACGTGCCGAAGCGGGCGCGGGCGACCGCGAGCCGCGTCGCCGACTCCTACAAGCGCAACCCCGTCCCGTGGATCGCGGGCGCCGTCGGCGCCGCCGCGGTCGTCATCGGCGGGATCGCCTGGGCGGTCACGCGCCGGAGGTAGGGGCGCGTTCCGCCGGGCGCGCGGGCGTGTTCCGCCGGGTGGATCTGTCGGCGCGGAGCCGATGGGCGCTGGAGCAGGACGAGAGCACCGAGACAGGGTCGGGGCGGGCAGCGACTCCTGCTGCGGCGTCCGGATCCTGTCGTCAGGCGGGGGCGAGCAGCCCCGCGCCGAGCAGCGCGAGGCCGACCAGCGGAGCGAGGCCCTGGATGAGCGCGCCGCGGAGCAGCGCCCCGCGCGACGAGACGATCAGCACGACGGCGGCGCCGACCATGCAGAGGGCGGAGAACGCGCCGACCGCGCCCCAGGCGCCGCTCGACGGGATCCACGCGAAGCTCGCGTCGCTGAGCGGCGTGTACCTCGTCCAGCCGGTCGCGGTCGTGACGCCGCAGATCCCGCCGATCGCGCCCGCGATCGCGCCGACCGCGAGGAACAGGTTGTAGTAGCCCTGGTTGAGCGCCCAGGGGCGGGCGATCTCGGCATCGGCCTCGTTCGCGACGCCGAACTGCCGCCACGTCTTCCGGGGGCGCCAGAGCACCGACTCGAGCAGGAAGATCCCGATATGGATGACGCCGGCCAGGCCGATGAAGGCGAGGCCGAGGATCTGGACGATGGCGCTCATGAACGAGACGCTACTCGCCCCGCGCGCTCAGCCGAAGAGGATCGCCGCCTCGTCCCAGCGCGACTGCGGGACCGAGTTGAGCGTGCCGATCGCGTCCTCGATCGGCAGGTGCGTGATGTCGGTGCCGCGCAGCGACACCATCTCGCCGAAGTGCCCGTCGACGACGGCGTCGATCGCCGCGAGGCCGAAGCGGGTCGCGAGGACCCGGTCGTAGGCCGTGGGCGTTCCGCCGCGCTGGATGTGGCCGAGGATCGTGCAGCGCGACTCGATGCCGGTGCGCGCCTCGATCTCCGCGGTGACGATCTCGCCGATGCCGCCGAGGCGGGGGCGGCCGAAGGCGTCGAGGCCCTGGTCGGAGTACGCCTCGGCGCCGCCCTCGGGCACGAAGCCCTCGGAGACGACGACGAGCGGGGCGCGGCCGCGGCGCTTGGTCGCGGTGACCCATTCGGTGAGCTCGTCCCAGGTCGTGCGCTGCTCCGGGATGAGGATCGCGTGCGCGCCCGCGGCCATGCCGGAGTGCAGCGCGATCCAGCCGACGTGACGGCCCATGACCTCGGCGACCATGACGCGGCCGTGCGAGTCGCCCGTGGTGCGCAGCCGGTCGAAGGCGTCGGTCGCGATGCCGACCGCCGTGTCGAAGCCGAAGGTCATGTCGGTGCCGGACAGGTCGTTGTCGATCGTCTTGGGGACGCCGACGACGTTGACGCCGAGGTCGACCATGCGCTTCGCGGCGGCGAGCGTTCCCTCGCCGCCGATCACGATGAGCGAGTCGACGCCGAGGCGGTCGAGGGCGGCGCGGGCCTTCTCCGCCTTCTCGTCGCCGTTCTCGAACGGGTTCGAGCGGGACGTGCCGAGGATCGTGCCGCCGAGCTTGCCGATGCCCTGGATGTCCTTGCGCTCCAGCGGGATGGCGTCGCCCTCGGTGACGCCGCGCCAGCCGTCGCGGAAGCCGATGAACTCCTTGCCGTAGACGGACGTGCCTTTGAGGACCGCCGCGCGGATCACCGCGTTCAGTCCAGGACAGTCGCCGCCGCTCGTCAGAATGCCGATCGCCACCCATAAACCGTAGCGGCGCGCCGCGGCCCGTGAGTACGCTCCATCCGACAGACTCCACCCCGGAAACTCATCACCCGCATCGAAGAGAAGGAATCATGAGCGACCCCAACGCCCCGCAGTACCAGCCGCCGCAGCAGCCCCAGCAGCCGTACGGCCAGCCCCAGCAGTACGCGCAGCCCGCCTACGGCCAGCCGGCCGCCTACGCCCCCGGCGACTACCCGGGCAAGACCCTCGGCATCGTGGGCCTCGTCTTCGCCTTCGTCTTCGCGCTCGTCGGCCTCATCCTCTCGATCGTCGCGCAGAACCAGTCGAAGGCCGCCGGCTTCCAGAACACGCCCGCGAAGGTCGGCATCATCCTGTCGATCATCTTCCTGGCGATCTACGTCCTGCTCATCATCATCTCGATCATCGTGAGCGCGGCGGCGTTCAGCGCCCTCGGCTCCTACACCGGCTAGCCACTCGCCGGGTCGCTGCTCAGAGCGACTCCAGCACCGCCATGGCGGCGTTGTGTCCCGCGATCGCGGACACGGCGCCGCCACGGCGCGCGCCGGACCCGCACATCAGGATCCGCGCGTACGGCGTCGCGACGCCCCAGCGGTCGGCCGGGGTGTCGAGCGCCTCGTCGTCCTCGGCCCAGGGCCAGGCGAGCGGGCCGTGGAAGATGTTCCCGCCCGGCAGCCGCAGCGCGTGCTCCAGGTCGATCGTCGTCTTCGTCTCGATCGCCGGCCGCCCGTCGCCGTCGGTGAGCAGCAGCTCCTCGATCGGCTCGGCGAGCACCGAGTCCAGGCTCGCGAGCACCTCCTCCTGCAGCGCCGCACGGTAGCGGTCGGCGCCGATGCCGCCCGCGTAGGTCGGGCGCTCGCTCAGCCGGTGCGGCACGTGCAGGCCGAACACGGTGATGGTCTGCGCCCCCGCCGCCTGCAGCTCCTCCGACAGGATCGTCGGGTCGGTGAGCGAGTGGCAGTAGATCTCCAGCGGCAGCGGCGCGGGGATCGACCCGCCCGCCGCGGTCTCGTAGGCGGCGTCGAGCTGCGACCACGTCTCGTTCACGTGGAACGTGCCCCCGAACGCGGCCCGCGGGTCGACGCGGGCGTCGCGCAGGCGCGGGAGCCGGCGCAGCAGCAGGTTGACCTTCACCTGCGCGCCCTCGCCGCGCACGCCGGGCTCGTCCCCGAGCAGCCGCGCGAGCTCCTGCGGCGAGCAGCCCGCGAGCACCCAGCGCGCCTGGAAGCCGACCTCCGCGTCGCCGATCCGCGCGCGCACCGAGCCGTCTGGGTTGATCGCGGTCGCCTCGGCGCCAGTCAGGAGCTCGGCGCCGGCGCGCAGCGCCGCCCGGCGGAGCTCCCCGGACACGGCGCCCATGCCGCCGATCGGCACGTCCCAGTCCCCGGTGCCGCCGCCGATGACGTGGTACAGGAAGCACTTGTTCGCCGCGAGCGAGGGGTCGACGTTCGGCGCGAACGTGCCGATGAGCGCGTCGGTGAGGGCGACGCCGCGAGCCAGGTCGTCGCTCAGGGCGTTCTGGATGGTCTCGCCGACGGGGCGGTCGATGAACGCGCCCCACGCGTCGTCGTCCCCGACGGCCCGCCTCGCCTCCGCGCGCGTGAGCAGCGGCGAGGTGACGGTGGGGAAGAGCGCGCGGGCGAGGCGGCTGGTGCCCTCGTAGAGGCCGAGCCAGCCGGCGGCGTCGGCGCCGAGCGCGCTCGCGGCGGAGTCGACGCGGTCGACGAGCAGGCCGGTGTCCTCGCCGGGGCGCGGGGTGTAGGAGGAGTAGCGGCGGCGCGCGAGGCGGATGTCGAGCCGCAGGTCGCGGATGATCTGCTCGGGCAGGAGCGAGACGAGGTAGGAGTAGCGCGACAGCCGGGCGTCGATCCCGGCGAAGGCCTGCGTCGACACGGCCGCCCCGCCGACCTCGTCGAGCCGCTCGAGCACCGTGACGGACAGCCCGGCCTGGGCGAGGTACGCGGCGGCGGCCAGCCCGTTGTGTCCCCCGCCGACGATCACGACATCGCGCGCCCGGGTCCCCGACTCCACCGTCATCCCCCGACTCTATCCACCCGTTTCGATCCGTTTTCAGGGACAGACGGGGGTATGAGCGCGTATTGCGCTCGAACCCTGTTCTGTCCCTGAAAACGGATCGAATCCGGGAGGATGGGGGCATGGTCGACTTTCCTGCGCCCCGCACCGCGCCGCTGCGCGGCGGTCCCGTGCTGCGCTGGGGCGTGCTCGCGCCCGGCCGGATCGCGCTGAGCTGGGCGAGCGCGGTCGCCGAGCACACCGACCAGCGCATCGTCGCGATCGCCTCGCGGGACCTCGCGCGCGCGCAGGAGCTCGCCGCGAAGGTCGGCGCGCCGAAGGCCTATGACTCGTACGCCGCGATGCTGGCCGACCCGGAGGTCGACGCGGTCTACGTCGCCTCGACGAACGAGCTGCACCGGGAGCATGCGCTCCTCGTCATCGCCGCGGGCAAGCACGTCCTCATCGAGAAGCCGATGGGCTGCTCCGCGGAGGAGGCGCGCGAGATCGCGGCCGCCGCGCGCGCCGCGGGCGTGTTCGCGATGGAGGCGATGTGGACGCGCTTCCTGCCGCAGACCGACGTGCTGCTGCAGCTCGTGGAGCGCGGGGATCTCGGCGAGCTCGCGGTCGTCGAGGCGGAGTTCTGCGCGCCGTTCGACCGGGAGCGCTCCGCGCGCGTGTTCGCCCCCACGATCGGCGGCGGGGCGCTGCTCGACATCGGGGTGTACCCGATCAGCTTCGGGCGCTTCCTCCTCGGCCCGGCCGATTCGCACCTCGTCACCGGCACCGTCACCGAGCCGGGCGTCGACGCGCGGACCGTCGTCGTCGGCGAGTACGCGAGCGGCGCACGGCACGTCGCCGTCACCGCGCTCGACGCGGCGATGTCGCAGGGCGCCCGCGTCGTCGGCACGAAGGCGAGCGTCGAATTCCGCGGGCAGTTCTTCGTCGCCGGCGGCTTCGACCTCGTGACGCCCGAGGGCCGCTTCGCCTATGCCGATCCGAACGGCATCCGCGGCCACGTCGGCCTCTGCTACCAGGCGACCGCCGTCGCCGCGCATGTCGCCGCCGGTCGCACGGAGGCGCCGGAGCGCCCGCTCGCCGAGTCGATCGCCGTGCTCGAGATCATCGACGAGGCGCGCCGTCGCATCGGCGCGATCGCGCCGGGCGCCTGAGGCGGACATGGACCTCGATCCCGAACTGCTGCAGCGGATCCGCGGGCGCGCCGCGGGCTACGACCGGGCGAACGCGTTCTTCGAGGAGGACCTCGCGGAGCTCCGCGAGGCCGGCTACCTCCGGGTGCGACCGCTGCTGGAGACGGCCCGCGACCAGCGCCTCCTGGCGGCGCATGCCCCCGCGACGGCGCTCGCGGTGAACATGCACCACGTGTGGCTCGGCGTCGCCCGCGTGCTCCGGGATCGCGGGGACCATTCGCTCGACTGGGTGCTCGAGGACGCCGAGCGCGGCGAGCTCTTCGCCTTCGGCATCAGCGAGCCGGGGAACGATCTCGTCCTGTGGGACTCGGCGACGACGGCGGAGCGCGTCCCTTCGACTCCCGGCGATCGCGCAGGGAGCCAGGGCGGGTGGACGTTCACCGGCACCAAGATCTTCACCTCGCTCGCGCCCGCGTGGACGCGGCTCGGCGTGTTCGGCCGGGCGGAGACGCCGGAGGGGCCGCGGCTCGTGCACGGCTTCCTGACCCGAGAGGACGGCCACGACCCCGACGGCGTCACGACGCTCGACGACTGGGACACGCTCGGCATGCGGGCGACGCAGTCGCGGACGACCGTGCTCGACGGCGCGTTCATCCCCGACGAGCGGGTTGCGCGCATCCTGCCGGTCGGGCCGAATCCGGACCCGTTCGTCTTCGGCATCTTCGCGAACTTCCTCCTGCTGATCGGCTCGGTCTATGCCGGCATCGCGGACCGGGCGCTCGAGCTCGCCGTCGAGGCGGTGCAGCACCGCGCCTCCCGCCGGACCGGTCGCAGCTACGCCCAGGATCCCGACTTCCGCTGGCGCATCGCCGACATGGCGCTCGCGCTCGACGCCCTCCGGCCCGACCTCGAGTCGCTCGCCGCCGACGTCGACGGCCGGGTGGACCACGGCCCCGACTGGTTCCGCCACCTCACCGGGGCGAAGCACCGGGCGACCGAGACGGCGCGCTCGCTCGTCGACCAGGCCGCGCGAGCGGCCGGCGGCTCCGGCTACCGGAGCTCAGCGGAGCTGGCTCGCATCCAGCGCGACGTCCTCGCCGGCATCTTCCACCCCAGCGACACCGAGTCCATCCACGCCACGGTCGCCGCGAACCTGCTCGGGCCGATCCAGGACTGAGGGCTCGGCGGCCGTCGTGCCGGCTGCTTCGCGTGCGTCCCGGCGGGCCCGGCCGCGCCGGACGGCCCACCAGACGCCGAGGATCACGGCCGGGACGAGGCCGCCTGCGGCGCCGACCACGACGGCCCAGCGCGGGCCGAAGACGTCGGCGACCCAGCCGACGAGCGGGGCGCCGAACACGGTGCTGCCGATCACGACGGCGGCGTAGATCGCCATCACGCGGCCGCGGACGGCGGCCGGGGTGTTCGTCTGGACGTAGGCGTTCGACGTGTTGAGCACGAGCATCGAGGCGACGCCCATCCCGGCCATGATCGCCCCGTAGACCCAGACGGACGGCGCGATCGCGGCGACGAGGCCGAGCAGACCGAAGGCGAGCGCCCCGATCGCGATGATCCGGATGGTGGGCCGCTCCCGCCGCGCGCCGAGCAGCGCCCCGGTGATCGAGCCGACCGAGATGCAGGAGGAGAGGATCCCGAACTCGGTCGCGCCGAGCCCGAACTCGACGCTCGTCATCGTCGGGGTGAAGATCGCGAAGTTCATGGCGAACGCGCCGAAGACGAGCGCGCCGACGAGGACGATCCCGATGTCCGGGCGGGTGCCGACGAAGCGCGCGCCGTCCCGCATCCGGGCGCGTTCTCCCTCCCGCCGCGGGACGGGGACGAGCTCGTCGCGGCGCATCGTGACGAGCACGATGATCGTCGCGAGGAACGTCCCGAAGTTGATGAGGAACACCCATCCGGCGCCGGTCGTCGCGGTCAGCAGGCCGGCGATCCCCGGGCCGATGAGGCGGGCGAGGGTGAACGAGGTGCCGTTCAGCCCGATCGCGTTCGAGGTGTACTCGTGGGGGACGAGCTCGGAGACGAAGGCCTGCCGCGCCGGGTTGTCGAAGGCGCTGATGACGCCGAGCAGGCCGGCGAAGAGGAAGACCATCCACAGCTCGAGCACCCCGGCGAGGAAGAGGATGCCGAGCGCGAGGCTCAGCGCGCCCATCGCGATCTGCGTCGCGATGAGGATCTTCCGCCGGTCGACGAGGTCGGCGACGAGCCCGCTGACGGGGGTGAGGAGGAGGATCGGCCCGAACTGCAGCGCCATCCCGATGCCGACGGCGACGGCGTCGTGGTCGGTGAGCTCGGTGAGGATGACCCAGTCCTGCGCGGTGCGCTGCATCCAGGTGCCGACGTTCGACACGGTCGCGCCGGCGAACCAGAGCCGGTAGTTGAAGATCCCGAGGGAGCGGAACGTCGCGCTCACTGGTCGGCGAGCTTCCGGAGCGCGGGGAGCGCGGCGTCGAGGGCCGCGATCTCGGCCTCGGTGAGCACGCCGAGATGCTCGTGGAACCACTCGGCCCGCAGTCGCCGGGTCTCCGCGAGCAGCACCCGGCCGGCGTCGGTGATCTCGATCGTGACGCGCCGCGCGTCGGAGGCGTCGGGCGCGCGGGTGACGAGGCCCTGCGCCGCGAGGGCGTTCAGCGTCTTGTTCATCGCGGGCGGGGTGACGTGCTCCCGGGTCGCGAGCTCGGTCGGCGAGACGCCGGGGTGGAAGTCGATATGGAACAGCACGGCGAGCAGGCTGTCGCCGATCTCGACGCCGCGGCGGTTCCGGCTGCGGCGCGCGAGCTTCTGGATGGCGCGGAGCAGCTCGTTCTCCCAGTCGGCGTCGTGCGGCATGTTCATTAACCTAGCGAATAACCAGGCTAATGAAAATTGCGTATCCTGGGACCGTGGCATCGCAGTCGGGAACGTTCCGCTCGCTGCACCTCCGCAACTACCGCGTCTATTTCATCGGCATCCTGATCTCCTTCGTGGGCCAGTGGATGCAGTCGACGGCGCAGTCCTGGGTCGTGCTCACCGAGCTGACGGACGAGGATGCGGCGGCCATCGGCATCACGATGGCGCTGCAGTTCGCGCCGCCGCTGCTGCTCGTCGGCGTGACCGGCTGGGTCGCCGACCGCTTCGACCGCAGAACGCTCATCGCGATCACCCAGTCCGCGCTCCTCCTCATCTCGCTCGCGATCGGCGTGCTCCTGCTGCTCGACGCGATGACACTGCCGGTCATGCTGACGCTCGCCTTCGCGAGCGGGGTGGTGACGGCCTTCGACAACCCGACGCGGCAGGCGTTCGTCACCGACATCGTGTCGAACGACAACGCGGCGAACGCGGTCGCGCTCAATGCGATGGTGTTCAACGTCGCCCGCCTCGTCGGGCCGGCCGCGGCCGGCGTGCTCCTCGTGGCCGTCGACAGCGGCTGGGTGTTCGTCGTCAACGCGGCGACGTTCGTCGCGATGCTCGTGTCGCTCGCGGCGATGCGCCGCGCCGAGCTCGTGCCGCAGCACCGCGGGCCGCAGATGGGCCGCTTCGCCGACGGCTTCCGCTACGTGCGGAGCCGCGCGGACCTGCTCGTGCTCTTCGTCATGGTGTTCCTCATCGGGGCGTTCGGCATGAACTTCGCGATCTACGCCTCCACGATGGCGCTCGAGTTCGGCCACGACGCCGACGGCTTCGGCATCCTCACCTCGATCTTCGCCATCGGCTCCGTGAGCGGCGCGCTGCTGCTCGCCCGCCGCGGCCGGCCGCAGCTGCGCGTCGTCGTGCTCGGCACGGCGCTCTTCGGCCTGGCGTCGTTCGTGTCCGCGCTCATGCCCGGCTTCTGGTGGTACGGGCTCGTGCTCGTCCTCGTCGGCTTCTCGCTGTCGACCGT
>JAGIAU010000089.1 GCA_017744755.1 Microbacteriaceae bacterium | reverse complement strand
TGGTGGGCCTGCTGCTGCCCGTGGGCTGGCTGCAGCAAGCCTGGCCGGAAAGTGCAGTGGGCTACTGGGTGACGGCGACCGTGCTCGGCGCGCGCGTGCGCGTCGGCGGGCCGCGCCTGCTCGAGGAGGAGGGCGCCGGGGAGCTGCCCGCGACGGCGAAGTGGCACGCGGAGGGTGCGACCGTCCTGCACGTGACGCGCGACGGCGAGGTCGTCGGCGCGCTGCGGCTCGCCGACGGCATCCGGCCCGAGTCCCGCGAGGCCGTCGACGCGCTGCACGCGCTCGGTCGCCGGGTCGTCATGATCACGGGCGACGCCGAGGCCGTCGCGCGCTCGGTCGCCGGCGAGCTCGGCATCGACCGTGTGTTCGCGGGGGTCCGACCAGAGGACAAGGCGGCGAAGGTCGGCGAGCTGCAGGCCGAGGGCCGCGCCGTGGCGATGGTCGGCGACGGCGTGAACGACGCCCCGGCGCTCGCCCAGGCGGACGTCGGCATCGCGATCGGCGCCGGCACCGACGTCGCGATCGCCTCGGCCGGCGTCGTGCTCGCGAGCTCCGACCCGCGATCCGTGCTGTCCGTCATCGAGCTGTCGCGCGCGTCGTACCGGAAGATGGTGCAGAACCTCTGGTGGGCCGCCGGCTACAACCTCCTCAGCGTCCCGCTCGCCGCCGGCGTGCTCGCGCCGGTGGGGTTCACGCTGCCGATGTCGGTCGGGGCGGTGCTCATGTCGCTGTCCACGATCGTCGTCGCGGCGAACGCGCAATGGCTCCGCCGGCTCGACCTGCGGCCGGAGCGCAGCGCGGCCCGCGCACTCCGGATCGACGCCACCACGAAGGAGCACCAGCATGCCTGACCCGCACGACGCGCACGCGGAGCACGCCGCCCATGGCTACATCTCCGACAAGGCCCGCTACCTCGCGCGGCTGCGGCGGATCGAGGGCCAGGCGCGCGGCATCTCGCGGATGATCGACGAGGAGCAGTACTGCGTCGACATCCTCACGCAGATCTCGGCGCTCACGAGCGCGCTCGAGAGCGTCGCGCTCGGCCTGCTCGACGACCATCTGAAGCACTGCGTCCGCGACGCCGTCGAGTCCGGCGGCGATGCGATCGACGCGAAGCTCGCCGAGGCCTCCCAGGCGATCGCGCGGCTCGTGCGCTCCTGAGCCCGGCGCCGATCAGGCGGGGACGGCGCGGGCGAAGCGCGCGCGGTAGGCCGTCGGGGTGATGCCGAGCACCCGGGCGAAGTTCTGCCGGAGGACGGCGGCGGAGCCGAAGCCGGCGGCGGCGGCCACCGCGTCGAGTCCGAGGTCCGTCTCCTCGAGGAGCTGCTGCGCCCGGAGCACGCGCTGGCGGCCGAGCCACGCGGCCGGTGTCGTCCCGTAGTCGGCTCGGAAGCGCCGGGCGAAGTGCCGCGGGGACATGTGCGCGCGGGCGGCGAGCCGCTCGACCGCGAGCTCCTCGTCGAGGTGGTCGAGCATCCAGTCGGCGATCGGGGCGAGCGACCGGGAGGCCGCATCGGGCAGCGGCTTCGCGATGAACTGCGCCTGCCCGCCGTCGCGCTGCGGCGCGACGACCATGCGGCGGGCGATGCGGTTCACGGCCTCGGCGCCGAGCTCCTGGCGCAGCAGATGGAGGCTCGCGTCGATCCCGGCCGCGGTGCCGGCGCTCGTGATGATCCGGCCGTCCTGGACGTAGAGCACGTCCGGATCGACGTCGATCGCCGCATGCGTCGCCGCGAGGTGGTGGACGTAGCGCCAGTGGGTCGTCGCCCGGCGGCCGTCGAGCACCCCGGCCGCGGCGACGTGGAACACGCCGCTGCACAGGCTGAGCAGCCAGGCCCCGCGCGCGACGGCGCCGCGGATGACCCCGAGGACGCGCTCGTCGGGCGCGTGCCAGACCGTGCTCGGGACAGGGGTCACGATGACGAGGTCGGCCTGCTCGGCGAAGTCGAGGCCCTCCGTGACGTTCACGGTGAACCCGAGGCTCGTGCGCACCTCACCCGGCTCCGCGGCGACGACGCGGAAGTCGAAGACGGGGATGCCGTCGTCGGAGCGGTCGAGCCCGAAGGCCTCGCAGGCGATGCCGAACTCGAACGGGGTGAACCCGTCCTGGACGATGCAGGCGACCGTCTTCATGCCGTCGTTCCTCCCGAGCGATCTGGCAGTTTTCCTCCGAATGCTGTCGATCCTGCCACTCGTGGCAGGAAGTCGTCAACCGTAGCGTTCCTGCCATGATCGTTCTCATCGCCCTCGGCGCCATCGCCGCCGCCGCGATCGTCGGCACCTGCGCCGCCATCGCACGCGACGGCTACCGCCGCGTCCCCACCCGTCGCCACGACGCCTAGGCTGACGGCATGATCACGGAGGCGGCGGACGGGCTGCTCGGGGAGCTGCGGGACGAGTTCCTGTCGCTCTACCCGCGCGGCAGGCGGCTCGTCGCGATCGACGGCGACGACGGAGCCCGCAGAACGCGCTTCGCGGACGCCCTTGGCGGCGTCCTCGAGGCCGGCGGGGCGACGGTCGTCCGCGCCTCCGCGCCAGGCGGCGCGGCGTTCGCCGAGACGGAGGCCGCGCTGCGCGCCTCGGTCGTCGATCCGTTCCGGGCCGGCGCGACGAGCCGGGACCCCGACGCGGTGCTCCTGGTCGACGGCGCGCTCCTGCTGCAGCCGGAGCTGCGCGGCATCTGGCACTGGTCCATCGGGCTGCTCGGCGCGCCGGAGATCCGGCTCCCGGAACCCGGCGGGCCGATCGTCCGAGCGCCGCGGGATCCCTCGGCGATCGTCGACGACACGGACCCCGAGCACCCGCGGAGGGTCTTCGCCGATTCCTGCTAGACGCCGGAGCCGGGCGGGCGAGAGGGCGTTCTACGCCCGCCGGTACTGCCCGACCATGGGGCAGTCGAAGGGATCGCGAGCGGCGAGACCGACCTGGTTCAGGTAGCGGACGACGATCGCGTAGGAGCGCCAAATGCTCGTCTCCGCGTACGGGACGTCGAGCTCGCGGCACTGCTCCTGCACGATCCGCCGCGCCTTCGAGAGGTGCAGCCGGGACATGCTCGGGAAGAGGTGGTGCTCGATCTGGTAGTTGAGGCCGCCGAAGAGCCAGGTCGCCCACCATCCGCCGCGCACGTTCCGCGAGGTGCGGACCTGCTTGGAGAAGAAGTCGAGCTTCGCGTCGTGCGCGATGATCGGCATGCCCTTGTGGTTCGGCGCGAAGGATGCGCCCATGTACACGCCGAAGACGGCGAGCTGCACGCCCATGAACGCGAAGGCCATGCCGAGCGGGAGCAGCAGGAAGACGGGGACGACCACGAGGGCCAGGCGCCCGACGATGAGGCCGAGCTCGAGCCAGCGGTGCGGCACGTCACGCGCCGTCAGGAGGTGCTTGATGCCGAGCCAGTGCAGGTTCAGCCCCTCGAGCGTCAGGAGCGGGAAGAACAGCCAGCCCTGCTTGCGGGTGATGAGCGCGCGGAACCGGCCCGCGGTCACCGCGTCCTCCTCGACGAAGGAGATCGTGTCGAGCTCGATGTCCGGATCCCGGCCCACCTGATTGGGGTTCGCGTGGTGGCGGGTGTGCTTCGTGTCCCACCAGTCGTAGCTCATCCCGACGATGCCGCCCAGGATGCGGGCGAGCCGGCGGTTCGCCGGCCCGGATGCGAGGATCTGCCGGTGCGCGGCCTCGTGGGCGAGGAACGCGACCTGCGTGAAGATGATGCCGAGCGCGCCGGCCATCAGCAGCTGGTACCAGGTGTCCTGGAACAGGACGAACCCGGCGACCGCGCCGCCGAAGGCGAGCAGCAGGGCGACGCCCACGGCCATATAGAACCACGGGGTCCGGCGGAGCAGGTTCTGCTCCTTCACGGTCTGCGACACCTCCGTGTACGCACGGGCCAGGGACGGGAACGTCCCTGCCCGTGCGACGGTGCGCCGCAGGCGCCCCAGCGGGGCGTCGACCTGCGTCACGAAGTCAGCGTGCTCTCAGAGCTTGCGGATGTTCGCGGCCTGCGGGCCCTTCGGGCCCTGCTCGGTGTCGAACTCGACCTTCTGCCCCTCGTCCAGCGAGCGGTAGCCGCCCCCCTGGATGGCGGAGAAGTGCGCGAAGACGTCGGCCGAGCCGTCGTCCGGGGAGATGAAGCCGAAGCCCTTCTCGGCGTTGAACCACTTGACGGTGCCAGTGCTGGCCATGCTGTTTCCTTACGTGTCGGTGCTTGGTGAATCGACACGAAAACCGGGCCGAACCTTCGGCCACCATAGCCCATGATCATGGCCGCTCGGCCAGTCGTTACGAGACGTTCACAAGGCTGTGACATTCGAACGCCCTGTGAGGATCCGGAAAAACCAGCCCCAGTTCGAGGCGCGAGCGCACACTGGCCGCATGAACGAGGTCCAGGAGCTCATCGCAGGCGCGGAGACGCCCGAGGTCGCGACCGTGAAGAAGGACGGCAGGGCCGGTTTCGTGCCGTTCTGGGTCGTGCAGGCCGGGGATTCGCTCTACGCCCGATCCCACTTCGGCGCGGACGGACGCTGGTATCAGCAGGCGACGCGGCATGCCGCGACCCGGCTGCGGATCGGCGACCAGGTCGTCAACGTCGCGGTCGAGCCCGTCGGGTCGGCGGAGCGCGCTGCGATCGACGCCGCCTACCGCGCCAAGTACGACCGCGGCGAGAACGCGCGGCACGTCCCCGCCATGCTCACCGACGAGGTGGTCGCGACGACGGTCCGCCTGACGCCCCAGGAGCCGGTGACGATCTAGAGCCCGGCGAGCGCCTTCGCCGCGGCCTCCGCATCGGCGCGCGACACGTCGAGATGCGTGATCGCCCGGACGGCGGTGCGGCCGATCGTGCCGAGCAGCACGCCGCGCTCCCGGGCGCGCTCGACCACCGCGGCGGCATCCGGGCGCTCGGCGACGATGACATTCGTGTCGACGGCGGCGGGGTCGACGCCGAGCGCCTCGGCCACGAGCCTCGCGTTCGCATGGTCCTCGGCGAGGCGCTCGACATGGTGGGCGAGGGCGTGCAGGCCGGCGGCCGCGAGGATCCCGGCCTGGCGCATGCCGCCGCCGAGCCGCTTGCGGCGCACGCGCGCCTCCGCGACCGCATCGGCGGAGCCGACCATGAGGGAGCCGACGGGCGCGCCGAGGCCCTTCGAGAGGCAGACGGCGAGGACGTCCGCGACGGCGCCGTAGTCGCGCAGCGGCGTGCCGGTCGCGACGTGCGCGTTCCACAGCCGGGCGCCGTCCATGTGGACGGCGATGCCCTCCTCGTCGGCGAAGGCGCGGAGCGCGCGCAGCGAGTCGATCGGCTGCACGACGCCGCCGCCGAAATTGTGCGTGTTCTCCACCGAGATCGCGCGGGTCGCGACCATGAAGGGGCCGGCAGGCGGGGCGAAGAGCCGGCGGAGCTGCTCGAGGTCGATCAGGCCGCGCGGCTCGTGCCAGGTGCGCATCGTGACGCCCGTGACCGCGCCGTGCGCGCCGAGCTCGGCCCGGGCGATGTGCGCGGCCGACTCGCAGAGCACCTCCTCGCCCGGGCCGACGAGCGAGGCGACGGCGAGGACGTTCGCGAGCGATCCGGTCGCGCAGAACAGCGCCGCCTCCTTGCCGAGGAGGTCCGCGACGCGCTCCTCGAGCGCGTGCACCGACGGGTCCTCGCCGTAGACGTCGTCGCCCACCTCCGCGCGGGCCATCGCGGCCCGCATCGCCTCGGTCGGCCGGGTGACGGTGTCGGAGCGGAGGTCGATCACCCTGGGATGCTACCCGCGAGCGGCTGCAGCGATCGGTCCACGAAGCAGGGCCGTGGCCCGCGCGCCCGGGACGCCCGCTCGCGGACACTGGAGTCATGACGCACCTCGCCTCCGACGACCCCGCCCGCCTCGACCGCGACTGGATCTGGCGGATGCTGTCCACCGAGGCGTACTGGAACACCTGGCGCGAGCGGCGCGACATCGAGGCGCAGATCGACTCGGCCTGGCGCGTCGTCGGGGTGTACGGCCCGGACGGGTCGCAGCTGGGCTTCGCGCGGGCGGTGTCCGACGGGGTGCAGTTCGCCTACCTCGGGGACGTCATCGTCGATCCCGCGGCGCGCGGCGCCGGCGTGGGCAAGCTGCTCGTGCGGACGATGATCGACGACGGCCCCGGCGCGGGCTTCCGCTGGATGCTCGCGACGAAGGACGCGCACGGGCTGTACGAGCAGTTCGGCTTCAGGGCGCCCGACGCGACGGTGATGGAGCGGCCGGGGGCGCCGCGGAGGTGAGTCGCGGCGGGCCGGAGCGGTGGCTGAACGCGGTGTCGGGGGTGCGGCGTAGCATCCCGCGCATGAGCGACATCGAACTGCTGCAGCCCGCCGGACTGGTGCGGAGCCCTGCGTTCAGCCATGTCGCCGTCGTGCCGCCCGGCGCGACCACCGTGTACGTCGGAGGGCAGAACGCGGTCGACGAGACGGGCGCGCTGGTCGGCGGCGACGACGCGGCCGCCCAGACCGCCCGCGTGATGGCGAACCTCGAGGTCGCACTCGCCGCCGCCGGCCTCGGCGTCGAGCACCTCGTGCACGTGCACGTCGCGCTCGTCGAGGGCGTCGACATCGGCGCGGCGTACGGCGTCGCCGCGCAGTCGCTCGCGAGGGCGCCGCGACCGCCGCTCGTGAGCGCCGCGATCGTGCCGGCGCTCGGGGTCCGCGGCGCGCTCGTCGAGGTGTCCGCCGTGGCGGCGGTCATGCGCTGATGGCCGAGGTGCTGCTCTTCCACCACGCCGGCGGGCTGACGCCGGGCGTGCACGCCTTCGCGGACCGGCTGCGCGCCGCCGGCCACGTCGTGCATACGCCGGATCTCTATGACGGCGCGATGTTCGACGACGTGCACGCGGGCGTCGCGAACGGCGAGGCGATCGGCCAGGAGGTGCTCGCCGCCCGCGCCCGGGCGGCGGCGGCCGGGATCGCCGGCCCGCTCGTCGTGGCCGGGATGTCGCTCGGCTGCGCGATGGCGACCGGAGTCCTGCTCGAGCGGCCGGATGTCGTCGGGGCGCTCTACCTCTACGGCGCCGTCACGCCTCGCTGGTGGGATGCGGAGTGGCCGAGCGGCGTCCCGGCGCAGGCGCACGTCGCCGCCCACGACGAGTGGCGGGAGCCGGAGGTCGAGGAGGAGTTCGCGGCGCTCGGGCACGCGGTCTTCGTCTACGAGGACGGCGGACACCTGTTCCTCGACGTCGACCGGCCCGACCATTCGGAGGAATCCGCCGACGAGGCGTGGCCGCGCATCCTCGCCTTCCTGGACGGTGTCGACAGCGCCGGCGGCGGGCCTCGGCCGCACGGGTAGCATCGGCGGCGTGAGCGAGAACGAACTCGTCCAGGTCCGCGAGGTCGGCGCCGCCCGGCACATCGTCCTGAACCGGCCGGAGAAGCGGAACGCCCTCACCCGGGCGATGTATGCGACCGCCGCCGACGCGCTGCTGGCCGCGGACGCCGACCCGGGCGTCGCCGCGGTCGTGATCTCGGGCGAGGGGAAGGCGTTCTGCGCCGGGAACGACCTCCTCGACTTCCTCGACGAGCCGCCGACCGGCGAGGACTCGCCCGTGCTCCGCTTCCTCCGCGCGCTCGTGGAGGTCCGCGTGCCGCTCGTCGCCGCCGTGCACGGCAGCTGCGTCGGCATCGGCGCGACGATGCTGCTGCACTGCGACTTCGCCGTGGCCGACGACACGGCCGTGCTGTCGTTCCCCTTCGCCCGGCTCGGACTCGTGCCGGAGGCGGCCAGCTCGCTCCTGCTCCCCCGGATCGCCGGCTCCCGGCTCGCCGCGGAGCTCCTGCTGCTCGGGCAGTCGATCGGCGCCGATGCCGCGCTGCAGGCCGGGCTGCTGTCGAGCGTCGTCGCGACGGGCACGCAGGTGCCCAGCGCGTTCGCCGTCGCCGAACGCCTCGCCGCGCTCCCCCGCGACGCCGTCCGCGCGACCCGCGAGCTGCTGCACGCCCCCGACGAGCCGCCGCTCGACCGCATCCGCCGGGAGGCGGACCGCTTCGTGGAGCGGCTCGCCTCGCCCGAGTTCGCCGAGCTGGCGCGGCGCGCGCTCGGCCGCTAGCGCGGCGGCGCGA
>JAGIAU010000088.1 GCA_017744755.1 Microbacteriaceae bacterium | reverse complement strand
CTACGTGCACGTCGCCGACGTCGCGGCGGCGCACGTCGCGGCGGCCTTGGCGCTTGGCCGTGGCGATGCGCTGCTGCCGGTGTACAACCTGGGCACCGGCACCGGGACATCGGTTCGGGAGATCATGCGCGCGCTCGCCGAGGCGACGGGCAGCGCGTTCACTCCCGAGATCGGTCCTCGCCGCGCTGGCGACCCCGCCCGCATCGTGGCCTCGTCCGCGGCGGCGGAACGCGATCTCCGGTGGAGAGCCGAGCGCGACCTGGCGGACATGGCGCGGAGCGCGGCGGCGACGCATCCCTCGCGCCGCCCCTGACAGCCCACCGGCTCCTGCTGTGGGATGCTAGTCCGGCTGAGACGGAGGAGGCGACGTGGAGCTGCGCGACTACATCCGCGTGCTGCGGAAGCGCTGGGTGCTCGTCGTCGCCCTGACGCTCGTCGGCGTCGCGGCGGCGGCGGTCGCGAGCCTGCTCATGACGCCGAAGTACCAGGCGCGGACGCTGTCCTTCGTGTCCGTGCAGAACGGCGGGTCGATCACGGAGTTCGCCCAGGGCACGACGTTCGCGCAGACGATCATTCGCTCGTTCCCCGCCGCGGTCTCGTCGCCGACGGTGCTGGACGCCGTCGTCGACGACCCCGAGCTGGGTCTCGACGAGACGGCGACGGAGCTCGCCGATTCGGTCTCCGCCAGCGCCGTCCTCAACTCCGTCAACCTGGAGATCACGGTCACGCGGGCCGACCCTGTGGAAGCGGCGAACATCGCGAACGCGGTCACCGCGTCATTCCGCACCCAGGCCTCGGAGCTCACCCGCCCAGCCGAGGGCGAGGCCTCGCCCGTCGTCGTGACGATCCTCACGCCCGCTGAGGTCCCGACCGAGCCGATCTCCCCCAACACGAAGCTCAATCTCGCGCTCGGGGTCCTGCTGGGCCTCGTCGTGGGCCTCGCGATCGCGCTCCTCATCGAAGTCCTCGACACCCGGATCCGCGGCGAGCACCACGTGCGCCAGCTCACCCAGTCGCCGATCCTCGGCGGCATCGCCTTCGACAAGTTCGCCCCCAAGCGACCGCTCATCGTCCAGACCGAGCCACGCAGCCCGCGTGCCGAGGCGTTCCGTAGCCTGCGGACGAACCTGCAGTTCCTCGATGTCGAAGGCGGGCCGCGGTCGTTCGTCGTCACCTCCTCCGTCCCGGCCGAGGGCAAGTCGACGACCTCGGCGAACCTCGCGATCGTGATGGCCCAGTCGGGTGCGCGTGTGCTCCTGATCGACGGCGATCTGCGCAGTCCGAGCGTCGCCGAGATGTTCGGGATCGAAGGGGCGGTCGGCCTCTCCGATGTGCTCATCGCTCGCGTCCGCCTCCAGGACGCGACGCAGCTCTGGGGCCTGAAGAACCTCGCGATTCTCCCCGCGGGCGCCATGCCGCCGAACCCATCCGAGCTCCTCGGCTCGCAGGCGATGGTGAATCTGCTCCGCCACGTCGAGCAGGAGTACGACATCGTCCTGATCGATGCCCCGCCGCTCCTGCCCGTCACCGACTCGGCGCTGCTGTCGAAGCACGTGCGCGGCGCGCTCGTCGTCGTCGCCGCAGGCAAGACGCACCGCGGGCAGGTCAGCGGCTCGCTCGAGTCGCTGCAGAACGTCGGCGCGCACATCGCCGGCATCGTGCTCACGATGCTGCCCACGCGTGGCCCCGATGCCTACGGCTACGGCCGCTACGGCTACGGCGCCTACGGCTATGGCTACGGCTACGGCGGCACCGGGGAGACCGGCTTCGGCCAGGGCTTGACCCCGGCCGACGCGCCCGTGCGCCGGCAGACGCCCGGCGTCCCCCCGACCGGACCCGCTCGGCGCACCGTCTCATGAGCGAGGGGACGTTCCGCGTCCTCGTCGTGTGCACGGGGAACATCTGCCGTTCCCCCTACGCGGAGCGCCTGTTGCGCAGCGCCCTCGCTCGCATCGCCGCCGCGACCGGGGATGCGCGCTGGACGACCGATGTGCTGGTGACGAGCGCTGGCACCCTTGCGATGGTCGGTCGGCCCATCGAGCCGCCGATGGCTGCGTTGCTCGACCGTGGCGGGGTCGCCGGAGCGGTCCTCGTCGATCCGCACGCCGCCCGCCAGCTCGAGCGCGACCTTGTCGCCGACGCCGACCTCGTGCTCGGACTCGCCCGCGAGCACCGCCGCGAGGTCGTGATGGTGCTGCCGAGCGCGAGCCGACGCGTGTTCGCGCTCAACGAATTCGCGCGGCTGCTCGACGATGCCGTCGCCTCGGGCGTGCTCGCCGGGACGGCGAGGGAGGCGGCGAGCGGCGCGCCTGCGGCCGTCCTCGAGGCGGTCGTCGACGCCGCGGCGATGCGCAGGGGATTCGCCCTCCCGCCGGACGATCCGGGGGCCGACGACGTCCTCGATCCGTACCATCGTGGCGACGGGGCGTATGCCGCGTCCGCGGCGCACATGATCGATCTGGTGCAGCGGATCGAGCGCGGTGTCCTCGCCGGCGTCGCCGCCGGGAGCGCCGGCGCGTCGGCCGCGGGGGCGCCCCGGTGAACGCGCAGAGCTCGCGCGGCGTCCGCGCAGCCCGCCAGATGAAGGCGCGCCGCGAGCCGAAGCAGCGCCGTACCAAATGGTGGTTGATCGGTCTCGCGGCCTTCCTCGTCCTCGACGCCGCGCTCGTCTGGTGGGCGGTCAGCGGCCGGGACGGCGGCGTCGACCGATCGCAGGAGGCACTCCCGCTCAGCGCCTTCGGCCCCGCGCCGACCGCCGCCCCGGCGACGAGCGCGCCCAGGCCTGCCACGACGTCCACGCCGACGCAGCCGCCGATCGGCCTCGAGGCGCACGCCCGTCGGATCGTGCCGGTCGATTCGTCGATCGCCTGGCGCGTCGGCACGGTCGCCTGCGGCGGCCCCGTCGCCATCGAAGAGACGAGCGACGGCGGCGCGAGCTGGGTCGCCGCGCCGACCGGTGACGACGTCGCGGGGGTCCGCGACATCACCGTGTACACGGGCGACACGAGCATGGTCGGCATCCTGGCCTCCCTCGCCGGCGACTGCCGTCCCGAGTACCGGCTCAGCTATACGGCCGGCGAGTTCTGGACCGCGGCCCCGGAGGAGACCCCATCGGTCACGACCGTGGACCCCGTCGGCGCCGCGACGCTGAGCGGTCCGGGCGGTTCCGTGGCGTCCCCCTGCGGCGATGTGTCCGAGTTCGCCGAGGACGCCGGTGGCATCGCGATCCTCTGCACCTCGACCGAGCTCCGCGTCGGGCCTGCCGACCTCTCCACCTGGACGCCGGTTGCTCTCCCCGGCGCGGCGGTGGCGGTCACGGCCGCTGGGGATGGCTTCCTCGCCGCCGCCCGGCGCGACCCCGACTGCGTGGGCGGGCTGCGGCTGAGCGCGTTCATCCCCGATGGGACCGTCCAGCCGGGACACTGCCTGGCCGGGTACGCTGACGAATCAGTTCCCGTCACGCTCGCGACCGCCCCAGACGGGGCGCTGTGGCTCTGGGCTGGGGATCGAGTCGGCGTATCCGTCGACGGCGGAGCGAGCTGGACGGGGCTGGGATGACGATGCGGACGGCGGAGCAGGGAGTGCCGCGGCGTGCGGGCGGAGCCCGCCATGGCGCGCACGATCCGAGGCCGGTATGGCGCTGGGTCGTCCTCGGCGTCGTCGCATTGCTCCTCGCCGTCGCCCTCTGGATCGTCGTCCGGGGTCTGATCGCGCGTGACCAGCTCCTGGGCGCCATGCCCCTCGTCGCGCAGCTCAAGGCGCAGATCGTCGAGGGCGGCACAGACGGTTTCGATCCCCTCGCGGACGAGATCGCCGTCCGTGCCGACACCGCCGCGGCCCTCACCTCCGACCCGTTGTGGCGGGCTGTCGAGATCGTGCCGGGGATCGGGCCGAACCTCGTGGCGTTCCGCGAGGCCGCCGGCGCGGTGCAGACGATCACGCGGGACGCCCTGCCCCCGCTCGTCGCGCTCTCCGGCGAGCTCGACCTCGCCAAGTTCGTCCCGCAGGGCGGCGCCATCGACATCGCGCCGATCCAGGCGCTCCAGCCGGCCCTCGCCGAGGCGGGCGCGGCCGTCACGCGCGCTGCCGAGCAGGTCGCCGCGATCGACCCCTCCGGGACGATCCCGCAGATCGGGGGGGCTGTCGAGCAGCTCGCCGATGTCGTCCGCGAGGCGGCGGGGCTCGTCGCCGGGGCGAACGGGCTGGTCCAGGTCCTCCCCGGCATGCTCGGTGCGGACGGGCCGCGGACGACGGTCCTGCTCGTGCAGAACAACGCCGAGCTCCGCGCCACGGGCGGTATCCCCGGCGCCGCGATCGAGCTGCGTACCGACCAGGGCCGCGTCGAGTTCGGCGCTCAGGTCTCCGGCGCCGTCATGGGCCAGTTCGAGGCAGCGGTCCTGCCGCTCACCGACGCGGAGGGCCAGCTGTACGGCAGCGAGTTCGGGGTGTTCCTGCAGAACGCCACGGTCACGCCCGACTTCGCTCGCAGTGGCCAGATCGTCCAGGCGATGTGGCAGCAGCGCTTCGGGATCGCCGTGGACGCGGTCGTCTCCATCGACCCCGTCGTGCTCTCCTACCTGCTCGAGGCGACCGGCCCGCTCGCGCTCCTGGACGGCACCGTGCTCGATGCCTCGAACGCGACGCAGCTGCTGCTCAATGAGGTCTACTTCCGCTACGAGGACCCGGTCGAGCAGGATGCGTTCTTCGGGGTCGCTGCGCAGCGCGTGTTCGACGCCGTCATGCACTACTCGGGCGATCCGAAGGCGTTCATCGGCGCCATCGGCCGCGGCGTCGCCGATCACCGGATCTACGCCTGGAGTGCCCACCCCGAGGAGCAGGCCGTCATCGCCTCGCCCGGCTCATCGCTCGCCTCCTTGCTGCCGACGAGCGACGCGATGGCGACAGGCTTCGGGGTCTATCTCGCCGACCTGACGATGTCCAAGATCGACTGGTACCTCCAGCCCTCCCTCGAAGTCGCCGGCGTCGGCTGCCCGGAGTGGGGCGGCCACCCCTACTACGAGGTGCGGTTGCGGATCGAGTCGACCATGCCGCCGGGCGGCGAAGGCGTCCCGGACTACGTCGTCGGCCCCGACACCAGCCGGGACGTGCGGGGCACTGCGCTGACGCGTGCGTTCCTCGTGATGCCCGCCGGGTTCAAGGTGTTCCAGACGCTCGTCGACGAGACGAACACGGGCATCCAAGTCGTCGACCCCGGCGACGGCACCATCCGCTATGCGGTGAACCTCGAGCAGGCGCCTGGCGCGACCACCGAAGTGCTGTTCCGGGTATGGGGCGATGTCGGCGCGCCGACCAAGGTGCGGCTGGTGCACACGCCGACGGCGGGGGAGTTCCCGACGGCGATCGGCGGCATGCTCGCCTGCCCGGCCGAGGACTCCGTGCCGACGGGGGACGACGGTGGGGTCATCGCGCTCGGGACGGCCGCAGCTGCGGCCCCGGGTCTCGACAGCGCGCTCGCGGCGGAGTAGTCTCCGCACGGGGCTTTTAGCACAACCACTCAACGCGTAACGAGCAATTAACCTCAGCAAGCTTGCGGCGTACCCCCGCGACCCGCTACCTTGGCCATTACTTGTGGCGGACGAGTGCGGGGGTTGGTTGCTTCGTCGTCCTCATACGAAGCACCCGAAGGAGTTGGTTACTCATGATGAAGAAGCTTTCTGTGCTTGCCGGAACTGCACTGGCGGTCGGGCTGGCGCTCGGCGCGCCAGCTGCTGCCACGGCCGACCCGTATGCCCCGACCCCCGGCGGCGGTACCGCCAGCGTGGCCCCGGGCTCTCCCGTCACCTTCACCGTCGCGGGCTTCCTTCCGAATGAGTCGGTCGTCATCAGCGCACCGGATGCCGTCTCGCTGGCGGCGTCGATCAACAAGACGGCGAGCGGCACCGGTACGGTGACGTTCACCGCTTCCAGCGCCGCCGCCGGTACGTACTCGATCACCATCACCGGCGCCTCCTCGGGCGCGGTCACGTACCAGCTGGTCGTCGACCCGGCGCTGGCGTACACGGGCAGCTTCGACGCGACTCCCTACCTCTGGATGGCCGGCGGCATCGTGGCGCTCGGTGCGGGCGCGGTCATCACGGCCGCGGCAGTGCGCCGCCAGCGCGTCAAGGCGTAGTCAGCTCCATCGCGCGAAGGGCCGGTCCGGACGGACCGGCCCTTCGTCGTCTCCAGGCTTGCCGGGCATTCGAACATGTGTTCGAATGTGGGGATGCGATGGAACGGCCAGACCCTCGACTCGGCAGACGACGGCGCGCTTCCGGGACTGGACCGCAGCAGCCTCGCGGGGCTGGTGCGCACCGTGGAGACCCCGGACTTCGCCGGCATGCGCTTCCACGAGGTGCTCGCCAAGTCCGCGCTCAACCACGTCCCCGGCGAGTCCACCCGCATGCCGCTCGCCTGGACGATCAACCCGTACCGGGGCTGCAGTCATGCCTGCCTCTACTGCTTCGCGCGGCCGACCCACGCGTACCTCGACCTCGACATCGGGGAGGGCTTCGACCGGGAGGTCGTCGTCAAGGTCAACGTCGCCGAGGTGCTCCGCCGCGAGCTCGCGCGGCCGACCTGGGCGCGCGAGCCCGTCGCGCTCGGGACGAACACGGACCCGTACCAGCGCGCGGAGGGCAGGTACCGGCTCATGCCCGGGATCATCGACGCGCTCGCCGAGTCGGGGACGCCGTTCTCCATCCTCACGAAGGGGACGCTCGTGCGCCGCGACCTCGCGCAGCTCGTCCGGGCCTCCCGGCAGGTCGAGGTGGGCCTCAGCATGTCGATCGCCGTCTACGACGACGAGCTCGCGGCATCGCTCGAGCCGGGCGCGCCGAGCCCCAGGGCGCGGCTCGACACGGTGCGGGCGGCGACCGACGCGGGGATCCCGGTACGGGTGTTCCTCATGCCGGTGCTGCCGTACCTCACGGACACGCGGGAGCACCTCGAACGGGCCGCGCGGATGGCGCACGAGGCGGGAGCCGTCGACGCGATCTACACGGCGCTGCATCTGCGGCCGGGCGTCAAGGAGTGGTTCATGGGCTGGCTCGCGCGCGAGCATCCGGAGCTCGTGCCCAGGTACCGCGTCGTCTACGAGCGCGGCGCCTACGCGCGGAAGGACTACCGGGAGTGGCTCGGCACGAAGGTGCGGCCGATCCTGCGGGCGCACGGGCTCCAGGGGAGCGGCGCTGACCGGTAGTTTGGACTCCCGTGAGCAAGCTCTACTTCCGCTACGGCGCGATGAACTCCGGCAAGTCGACCGCCCTGCTCCAGGCGGCCTACAACTACGAGGAGCGCGGTCAGCGGATCCTCCTCGCGAAGCCGCTCATCGACACCAAGGGCGATCGCTCGATCGTCTCCCGTCTCGGCGTGACGCGCGACGTGGACTTCACCGTCAGCGCGGACGACGACGTCCGCGCGGTGTTCGAGGCGGAACGCGCGCGGGTGCGTTCCGAGACCGGCGCCGGCGTCGCCTGCCTGCTCATCGACGAGGCGCAGTTCCTGTCGGCCTCCCAGGTCGACGACCTGCTGCGGATCGCGACGATCGAGGATGTGCCCGTCCTCGCGTACGGCATCCGCACGGACTTCCAGACGGTCGCGTTCCCCGGGAGCCGCCGGCTGCTGGAGATCGCTCACTCGCTCGAGGAGCTGAAGACGATCTGCCGCTGCGGCCGGAAGGCGCTGTTCAACGCGCGGCGGGTCGACGGGCGCTTCGTCTTCGCCGGAGACCAGGTCGCCATCGAGGTCGGCGAGGTCGTGTACGAGTCGCTGTGCGCCGCCTGCTACCTTGAAGAGTCTGGCGGTTCGCTCGGCGCCGGCTGAAGGTCCCCTGCGGGGGCCGGGACTTTCGGCCCTGCATGAGCGCGGGTGCGGCTTGCCAAGATGAATGCGCGCTGCAGGAGCCGCGGGGGACTCGCGCAGCGCAGTTGGCACGGCGCGGACATCGGGGACGTCCGTCGCGCCGAGCAGGTTCCGGCCGCACTCTTGGGGGAGAGTGCGGCCGGTCTGCTTTCTTCCCGCGAGGGTGCAGCTCGCGCCCTTCCGGCGCGGCCGAGGCGGCGTCAACTGCACGCTCGAGGGCGGAGGGCGGGAGTGGGGAGGG
>JAGIAU010000087.1 GCA_017744755.1 Microbacteriaceae bacterium | reverse complement strand
GACGAAGCCGTTCGCGTTCGACGAGGCGGTCACCGCCATGCTCGGCGAGGCGATGCATGCCGACTCGGGATCCTCCGTCGGCACGCTCCGCGGCGGCGAGACCGCGATGCGGATTCGCGGGCTGCGCGTCCTCCGCGAGTCGGCACCGATCGACCTGGACCTGCGCGACGGCGAGGTGACCGGCATCATCGGCCTCATCGGCGCCGGGAAGACCGAGCTGCTCGAGTCGCTCTTCGGCGCCGGGAAGCGGCTGCCCGGCGAGCTCGAGCTCGACGGCAGCCCGTACGCGCCGCGCCACCCGAAGGACGCCGTCGCGCGCGGCGTGCATCTCGTGCCGGAGGACCGGGCGGCGCAGGGCATGCTCCCGGGCTGGAGCATCGCGCGGACGCTGTCCCTCCCGTTCCTGGCCCGGATCGCGAGCGGCGGCGTGCTGCACCGCGGCCGGGAGAACGCCGTGGCCGCCTCGGCGATCCGGGACTTCCGCGTCGTCGCGACCGGCCCCGGCCAGTCGGTCGACGCGCTCTCCGGCGGCAACCAGCAGAAGGTCATGGTGGCCCGCTGGATGCAGATCGCGCCGAAGCTGCTGCTGCTCGACGAGCCGTTCCGCGGCGTCGACATCGGCGCGAGACGCGAGATCTCCCGGCGCGCCAGCGAGCAGGCCGAGCGCGGGGCCTGCGTCGTCGTCGCCACGAGCGATGTCGACGAGCTCCGCGAGATGGCGGACCGGATCGTCGTGATGGTCGAGGGCCGCGTCGCCCTCGACGCGCGGGCGGATGAAGTGAGCAACGAGCAGATCGTGTCGAGCATGTCGGAGGTGGCCTGATGGCCGTGAGCACTGGAAACGTGAGCACTGGAAAGCTGCGCATCGCGAGGCCGAGCGTCGGAGACCGGATCCGGGACCTCGTTGTCAAGTACGGGTTCCTCGCGATCACCGTCATCCTGTTCGTGGTCTTCGCGCTCGCGCTGCCGTCGTTCGCGACGCCGAACTCGCTGTTCACGATGCTCAAGTTCGCCTCCGTCACGGCGATCCTCGGGCTCGCGGTGATGTTCAGCATGGTCGTCGGCGGGCTCGACCTCTCGATCGGCTCGATCGCCGGCCTCGCCGTGCAGCTCGCGGCGATGTGCATGGTCTTCTACAACCTGACGGGCGTCGTCGCCGTCGGCGTCGCGCTGCTCGCCGGGGTGCTCGTCGGGCTTGTCAACGCGATCCTCATCGTCGTCTGCAAGATCCCGGATCTGCTCGCGACCCTCGGCATGATGTTCGTCGTCCAGGGCGCGAAGCTCATCCCGGTGTTCGGCCAGTCGATCTCTTCCGGGATGACGCTCCCCGACGGCAGCACCGCGCCGGGGAAGTTCGATCCGGCGTTCATCCTGATCGACCGGGGGTCGATCGGACCCGTGCCGGTGCCGGTCGTCATCATGATCGTCCTCGCGCTCGTGAGCTGGTTCCTCCTCACGAGGACCTCGTGGGGCCGCATGCTCTACTCGATCGGCTCGAACCCCGAGGCCGCCCGTCTCGCCGGCATCCGGGTCGGTCTGCACCGCGGTGCGGCGTACGTGGTCTCCGGCTTCCTCGCCTCCGTCGCGGGCGTCATCCTCGTCGCGAGGACGGGCCAGGGCGACATCAACGCCGGCTCGTCGAGCCTGCTGGAGGCGGTCGCCGTCGCACTGGTCGGCACCTCGGTCCTCGGCCTCGCGAAGCCGAACGCCTGGGGCACGCTGCTCGGCGCGCTGCTCATGGTGATCGTGCTCACCGGCCTGTCGGGCCTCGGCTACAAGTACTACGAGCAGGACACCGCGAAGGGCGTCGTGCTCGTCGTCGCGCTGCTCATCTCCTTCACGGTCTCGCGGCGCAAGGCTAGGTACACGCCCGCGACCTAGCGCGGTCGTCCCGCGATCCCGAGACCCCAGAGCAGCAACGGAGCAGAACGAACATGGCCGCCACGGGCACCACCGCCGGATACGAGTTCCTCACCGAGTCGAATCTCGCCGAGTACATCGCCTCATCGCCGGAACTGTCCCGGCGCGTCGATCCGGGCGCGCTGACGACGGTCGAGGAGATCGGGGATGGCAACCTCAACGTCGTCTTCCGCGTCCGCGACGCGCGCGGCGGCCGACTGATCCTCAAGCAGGCGCTCCCGTACGTCCGCATGAGCGGCGAGGGCTGGCCGATGACGCCGGAGCGCGCCAGACGCGAGGCCGAGTCGCTCGCCGCGCACCACGCGCTCGTCCCGGAGCTCGTCGTCGACCCGATCCGCTACGACCCAGAGCGGTACATCCTCGCCATGGAGGACCTCTCCGACCATGCCGTCTGGCGCGGCGCGCTCATCGCCGGGGAGCGGCACGAGGGCGTCGCCGCGGCGATGGGCCGCTACGTCGCCGCCGTCGCCGTCGGCACGTCGGTGCTCGGACTCGACCGGACGACCGTCTCGGAGCGCATCGCCGCGACGCAGAACCCCGAGCTCTGCGTCATCACCGAGGACCTCGTCTTCACCGAGCCGGCGTTCGACGCCGGACGGAACTCGGTCATCCCGCCGAACGAGCCGGATGCCGCCGCGCTCGCGGGCGACCCGGTCTACCGGGGCGCGATGGCGGAGGCGAAGTGGCGGTTCATGACCCGGGCGGAGGCGCTCATCCACGGCGATCTGCACACCGGCTCGATCATGGTGCGCAAGGCGGCGGGATCCGACGTTGCGGACTCCGTGAAGGCCTTCGACTCCGAGTTCGCGTTCTACGGTCCCGTGGGCTACGACCTGGGGGCGCTGTACGCCAACTATGCGATCGCCGCGGCGCGTTCGCTCGCGCTCGGCGAGGATGAGCAGGCGGGCTGGGCGATCGGGCTGGCGGGCGAGACGGCCGAGGCCTTCGCGGCCGACTTCCGGACGCGCTCGGCGGCATGGCCGGAGCACCGGCTCTGGGACCCCGCGTTCGCGGAGCGGCGCATCGACGGCTTCGAGCGCGACGCCTGGCTCTTCGGCGCCGCGAAGATGGCCCGACGGATCGTCGGTGCCGCGAAGACCCGCGACATCGAGACCCTCCCGGAGGCGCTCCGCGAGGGCGCCGCCCGCGGCGTCCTGAACGCCGCGCGGGCGCTGTCCGCCGCCTGGGACAGTCCGCACGCTGTAGGCGACTTCGCCGAGCTCGTGCTGCCGATCCTGAAGGCGGCGCGGACCACTGGGCGCTGAGATGCTCAAGGGCATCGACCCCCGGGTCGACCCGGAGTTGCTGTCCAGGCTCGCACGGCTCGGGCACGGCGATCTCGTCGCGATCGTCGACCGCAACTTCCCCGCGTACCGGATCGGCGGGGCCGCGGTGCTGCCGGTTGCCGGTCTCGACGTCGTCGGTGCGCTCGAGGCGCTGCTCACACTCGTGCCGATCGACGCCTTCGGCACTGATCCGGTGCAGGTGATGGCGCAGGACGACGGGCGGCCGAGCGTCATCCGCGATGACGTCGAAGCAACCTGCGTGCGCGGAGAAGGACGGCCCGTTCATGTGTCCGATCTCCATCGGGTCGACTTCTACCGAGCAACCAGCGAGGCACAGCTGGTGCTGCGAACTCTTGAGCCGAGACCGTACGGCTGTCTGCTGCTCCGCGTCGGCGTGGTCTGAGGCATCGTGCCGGCTTCAGCGCCCCCGTCGACCGATAGCCTGCTGGCATGCGTCGGCAGGCGGGGATACGGACGGTCGCGGCGGGACTCGCGGGGGCGCTCGTCCTCGGGATGTCGTCGGCCTGTGCGCCCGAGCCCGCCTTCGAGGAGGTCGTTCCCGTGGTCCGGGCCATCGTGGAGGCGCATCATGCCCCCGGGGCGATCGTCGCGATCGAGGTCGGCGGCGAGCGCCGCGTGCTGACCTTCGGCGACGCCGCGGCCGACGACCGCTCGGCGTACCGGAGCATCACGAAGTCCTTCGTCGGGACCGTCGTCCTCCAGCTCGCCGAGGAGGGCGCGCTCGGGCTCGACGATCCCATCGGCGAGCACCTGCCGCAGGTCCGCGACGGCGACAGAACGATCCGCCAGCTCCTCGCCATGCGCTCCGGCATCCCCAACTATTCGGCGCAGCAGGCCTTCTTCGACGCGTTCGGTGCGGATCCGCTGCGGTCCTGGACCGATGAGGAGCTGCTCGAGCTGGCGCAGACGACGCCGGCCGACTTCGCGGCCGGAACGCGCTACGCCTACTCGAACACGAACACCGTCATCCTCGGCATGCTCATCGAGGCCGTGACCGGACGGTCATGGGCGGAGGAGGTGCACGACCGGATCGCGGTGCCGCTCGGCCTCGACTCCGTCGTCTATCCGGCCGAACCCCTCGGCGAGCCGCGGCTGCAGCCCTTCCTCATCGAGGACGGGGAGGCGTCGCCTGCGCCGGAGGTCCCGGCGAGCGCGTTCTCCGGGGCCGGCGGCCTGTCCGGGACCGCGGACGACCTGCTGTCCTGGGCCCAGGCGCTCGCCCGGGGCGTTCTCCTCGACCCTGCGACCCAGGCGGAGCGGGTCGCGGACCCGAGCGAACCGTCCACGGACCCGAAGAGCCCGCACTACGACGCCTACGGCCTCGCGATCGGCGAGCTCGACGGCTGGTGGGGTCACACCGGCAACGGTCTCGGCTACGAGGCGCTCGCGATGGCCGACCCCGCCACCGGCGACGGCATCGCGGTGCTCCTCAGCGCCTCCGATGCCGCCGACGGCGAGATCCCGGCCGAGATCTACGAGGCGATCCGGACGGCGCTGGCCCGGTAGCAGGCGCCGCGCCGCCTCCTTGGCCCAGGCAGCGCGGCTGGACACGCCGAGGAAGCTCCCCGGCTCGCGGCGGATGCCTGGATCGGGAATCAGAGGGAGCGGAAGGCGACGACGGCGTTGTGACCGCCGAAGCCGAAGGAGTTCGAGAGCACGAGCTGGTCGCCGTCCCCGAGCGCGCGGGCCTCGGTCACGACGTCGAGCGGGATCTCCGGGTCCTGGTCCGTCAGGTTCGCCGTCGGCGGCGCGAGCCGCGACTGGATGGCGAGGACGGAGAAGATCGCCTCGACCGCGCCGGTGCCGCCGAGCAGGTGGCCCGTGGAGCCCTTCGTGGCGGTGACGGGGATGCCGTGGACGCCCTCGCCGAAGACGGCGCGCATCGCCTTGTACTCGGCGATGTCGCCGACCGGGGTCGAGGTCGCGTGCGCGTTGATGTGGGTCACGTCGTCGATGGACGCGCCGGCCTGCTCGAGCGCGAAGCGGGTCGCGCGCGCGGCCCCCCAGCCCTCGGGGTCGGGCGCGGTGATGTGGTACGCGTCGGAGGTGACGCCGCCGCCGACGAGCTCGGCGTAGATCTTCGCGCCGCGCGCCTTCGCGTGCTCGTACGTCTCGAGGACGAGCGCACCGGCGCCCTCGCCCATGACGAAGCCGTCGCGGTCGACGTCGTAGGGCCGGCTCGCGGTCTCCGGCGAGTCGTTGCGCTTGGAGAGCGCCTGCATCGCGGCGAACGACGCGAGCGTGATCCCGTGGATCGCCGCCTCTGATCCGCCCGCGACGACGACGTCGGCATAGCCCGCCTGGATGTGCTCGTAGGCGTTGATGAGCGACTCGGTGGAGCTCGCGCAGGCCGAGACGACGGTCCGGGCGAAGGCCTTCGCGCCGAGCTCCATGGAGAGCGCCGTGCCGGCCGCCGCGTTCGGCATGAGCATGGGGACGGTCGTGGGGAGCACCCGCCGCGGCCCCTTCTCCTTGAGCGTGTCCCACGCGTCGAGGAGCGTCCACAGGCCGCCGATGCCGGTCGCCCAGTCGATGCCGAGGCGCTCGGCCTCGACCTCGGGGGCGCCGGCATCGGCCCAGGCCTCGCGGAGCGCGATGAGCGCGTACTGCGCCTGCGGATCGTTGCGCTTGATCTCGACGCGCTCGAGCACGTTCTCCGGCCGCACCTTCGCCTCGGCGGCGAACTGCACGGGGAGGTCGAGCTCGGTCACCCACGGCTGCGTGAGCGTGTGCGCGCCGGACTCCTTCCGGAGGAGCGCCTCCCACGACTCGACGGCGGTGCCGCCGATCGGGGTGGTCGCGCCGATGCCGGTGACGACGATCCGCTTGGTCATGCTGTGCGCGTTCCTGTCGGTCCCTGCGCTTACGCCTGGGCGCCGACGATGAAGTCGACCGCGTCGCGGACGGTCTTCAGGTTCTTGACCTCGGCGTCGGGGATCTTCACGTCGAACTTCTCCTCGGCGTTGACGACGATCGTCATCATCGAGATGGAGTCGATGTCGAGGTCGTCGACGAAGGACTTGTCGAGCTCGACGACGTCGGTCGCGATACCCGTCTCCTCGTTGATGAGCTCGGCGAGGCCGGCGAGGACGTCATCCTGGGACAGAGCCATTGGGTTCTCCTTGGGGTTGATGGTGCTCGGAAAGTTTACGGAAGGCGGACGACCTGGCCCGAGTACACGAGCCCGGCGCCGAAGCCGATCTGCAGGCAGAGGCCGCCGGAGAGCTCCGGGTGCTCCGCGAGGAGGCGGTGCGTCGCGAGCGGGATGCTCGCCGCGGAGGTGTTGCCCGTCGTCGCGATGTCGCGGCCGATGAGGACGTGCTCGGGGAGCTTGAGCTGCTTGGCGAGCTCGTCGATGATCCGCATGTTCGCCTGGTGGGGGACGAACGCGCTGAGGTCCGCTGCCGTGATCCCGGCCGCCTCGAGGGCGGCCTTCGCGGCCTTCGCCATCTCCCACACCGCCCAGCGGAAGACGGTCTGGCCCTCCTGGCGCAGCGTCGGCCACTCGGCCTCGCCGTCGCGGTACTCGATGAGGGTCGCGTTCATGCCGACCGCGTCGGCCTTCGAGCCGTCGGAGCCCCAGACGACCGGGCCGATGCCGACCTCCTCGGAGGGGCCGATGACGACGGCGCCCGCCCCGTCGCCGAGCAGGAAGGAGATCGAGCGGTCGGTGCCGTCGACGATGTCGGAGAGCTTCTCGGCGCCGACGACGAGCGCGTGATGCGCGGCGCCGGTGCGGATGAGGGCGTCGGCCTGGGCGACGGCGTAGGAGAAGCCGGCGCAGGCGGCGTTCGCGTCGTAGGCGGCCGCGGGGTTCGCCCCGACCCGGTCGGCGACGACGGCGGAGATCGAGGGCGTCTGGCGGACGTTCGAGATGGTGGCGACGATGACGAGGTCGATGTCCTCGGCGGGAACGCCCGACTTCTCGATCGCCTCGCGCGCCGCGTCCGTCGCGAGGTCGAGGGCCAGGACGCCGTGGCTCGCGCGCTTGCGGGTCTCGATGCCGGTGCGCTGGCGGATCCACTCGTCGGAGGAGTCGATCGGGCCGATGAGATCGTCGTTCGGGACGTCCAGGTCGCCGCGGGCGGCGCCGTAGGCGAGGATCCGCGTGCCACGCGGGCCGGTGGTCTGCGCGAGCTGCGTCATGCGCGGTCCCCTTCCAGGAGTGCGAGGGCGGCCTCGAGGTCGTCCGGGGTCTTGACCGCGACGGTCTCCACCGCGGGCTCGGCGCCCTTGAACGCGCGCTTGGCGAGGCCGACGAGCGTGCCGGCGGGGGCGAGCTCGATGATGCCGGTGACGCCGGCAGCGCGCAGGGACTCGGTCACGAGGTCCCAGCGGACGGGGTTCGCGACCTGGCCGACGACGAGGTCGAGGAATGCGCGGCCGTCGGCCACGGCCGAGCCGTCGCGGTTCGTCCAGATGGCGTGCGCCGGCGCGGCGGGCTCGAGCTCCGCGGCCGCGACGCGGAGCGCCTCGACGGCCGGGGCCATGTACCGGGTGTGGAACGCGCCGGCGGTCTGCAGCGGGATGACGCGCGCGCCGGCGGGCGGCTCGGCGCCGAGCGTCTCGAGGGCGGAGATCGAGCCGGCGGCGACGATCTGGCCGCCGCCGTTGTAGTTCGCCGGGGTCAGCTCGAGCGCTTCGAGCCGTGCGAGGACCTCCGGCTCGTCGCCGCCGAGCACCGCGGCCATGCCGGTCGGCTCGAGCGCCGCGGCCTCCGCCATGGCGCGACCGCGGACGCCGACGAGGCGCATCGCGTCGACCGGCTCGAGGATCCCGGCGACCGCGGCGGCGGCGAGCTCGCCGACCGAGTGGCCGGCCACACCGCCGGGGAAGCGCACGTCGATGCCGCCGTCCCGCGCCGCCGCGACACGATGGAGCTCGCCGTAGGCG